>CAJXVJ010000178.1 GCA_913061105.1 uncultured Alcanivoracaceae bacterium
ATCTACACAGAGTAGATCGTCGGCAGCGTCAGATGTGTATAAGAGACAGGATAATCTATTCTCAGGGTTCTAGTATATTGAAGCCCTTAAAAATTGATTTATATTATCTCCCCAACTTTTAGGAAAAATAAAATTCCTGAAACTTTTTTATAAAATCGATTAAAACAACTCCGAGGGCTTCACTTTATTTTTTGTGATAATTGAGAAATCATTGATAGTAATTTATTATCCAACTGTTCTGTTTTACCTGTATTATTTGCAAACCTGAGTTTTAGATACAACTGAGTAAAGTTATTAATCATTCTCTCTGACTCTGGATACTGACCAACCAACTCTTCAGAAAACTGAATAACACCTTGTCCTTTTTTCTTAACATGGCCTTTCTTTGCAAAGATTTTTAAAAACTTATTGTACTGCTTATCATAGGGCAACAACTTTCTTCTTGGTTGAGTAATTAATAAAAAGATGACCACTAACAATGTGGTTATTAACATAATAGATCCAAGAATAATAGCGATGGATTTTCCATCTTTAGAATCAAAACCAAAAACTTCGAATAGCGCTTTTTGTTTAATAACATTGTAATCACGAATCCACTTATTCCAATTGTGGCGCATGCCATCGTATTTTTCACCCATTTTTCTGTACCATTCAGAATCGTACCAATGACGGGCATTTTCAGACATAAGTGCTTGGGCACCCTGTTCAACCCTCAGCGGTGATACTGCTGCAGTTGGATCAACCCTTAACCATCCCTTGCCCTTAATCCATACCTCAGCCCATGCATGGGCATCAGATTGTTTTACCAATACATAATCTTTGTTTAATATACCACCTTGATAACCTGTCACAATTCTTGCAGGCAACCCTGCAGCACGCATCATCACAGTAAAAGCCGATGCATAATGCTCACAAAAACCACTTCTGGTTTCAAACAAAAACTGATCAACAGTATTGCCTTCTAGTAACGGTGGTGAATAGCTATAAAAAAAAGGCTCACTTCTAAAATGACTTAAAGTTTTACTGATTAACTGTTCTGGTGTTAAACCTTGGTTTTTCCATCTTTGCATTAATGCCAAAGTTTGGGGATTATAACCATCGGGTAAACCTTTTAAACGATCAAGTGCTGAAAGTGATAACAATTCAAACGGATTGAATTGTTTTAATACTGAAGTGACTTTGTAATGTCTTAATTGATTAATTTTATTGCGACTCATCATTTGTGAATCTGATAATAAAGTTGCACCAACTGGTATCTCATCTGGGTAATCCAATGAAAAAAGGAAGTTTTGTCCAGTGGGCTCTAATTCAATTTCATAACTTAATTTTATGCCATTGTCATCAAATGACTGAGGCCGTTTGATATTCATTTCTCTTTTATTGCGTGTCCAAGTATATCCATCAAAATCCCACATCACCGGGCCACGCCAATACAATTGTGAATTGCCAGGAATTACACCATCAAATACAACCCTGAATGCGGCAGAATCATCATGAAATAAATCTGATATACTGCCTGGAGACATTTCTTCACTAATGCCTGTTACCCCTTCTCCAAAGAAATCTGGAGATCCCCAGATGGGAGATCCTAATCTTGGAAAAAATAAAAAAAACAAAGTTGCCAATGGGATACCTGCCAACAACAGGCCTAATGTTTGTTTTATCTCTCTTTTGTGAATATACTTTGTTGAATTAGTGTGCTGAAGTACAAACAATGTATGCGTAATAATAATGACAGATGACAACAAATATAAAATTAACACCATGTCTTGCGAATAGAAAAAACGAGTTAATATAACAAAATAACACAGTGTAACAACCATCCACGCATCCCTTTTTCGCCATGTTTCCAATAATTTCATAACCGTCATAGTGGTTAATATTGTGACACTAATTTCACGGTTTAGCGCGAATCCTTGAAAATAAATAATCGCAAGAAATAAAAATATGGTTAAAAAAGCAATAAACAAAGGTGGTAAAGGTTTGATTCTTTTTCTAGCAATTAACCACCTAATAACTACAACGGCAATTAATAGTAGCGGAAACCAAGATGGCAGTCGTGGCAAGTGTGGCATAACAGCAACTATGACTGAAAGCAGAATCCAAAAAACTTGTTTTTGAGTCAGTGTATAGATATTGACATTGCCTTTTTTCATGAAACAGATTTCTCATTTACGCCATACAAAGCCAAAGCCTTCAAACACCCCAAATGGTGATCTAAAGAATAACCAAAGCCAGAATTATATTCAGGTAATTTTAAACAATAATCAATTTGTTGTTTGTAAGCCAATAAAACCCATGCAGTTAAACGGGAAAGTTTCCTTTCAGTGTCTGACATTGAAATTTGTGAAAAATCTAATAATAATTTTTCACCTTGAGTGTACTGGAATTCACGACTAACCAGTTCACCCGTTTGTGCCGTCCGTTTCCAAGCTATCATGCGCATAGAATCACCCGATTGAAAAGGTTTGAGGCCATGAAATTCTTCGCCATCAAAAATAACATTGGTTTTGCCTTCATCTTGAGCATGCATTGGCAGTGGTGGAGGTGAATTTTCCGGTGTGGGATAAACCAAACAACGCGAGTCAAAATTTGTATAAATCCAAGCAAAAAACAAGCCAAAAGGGTAAGCACTGGCAACTCGAACTTTTCCACATTTTTGCCAACCACGCTTTTTAGTTTCTAAATACACAGATAGGGATTTTTGTTTTTCAGCTGGCAATTCGACCAAACATTTTTCGGTGGTATCATTTCGAATACACAAATCATATTTTGTCTCACCAGATTGTAAATATACCTTATACTCTGACAATTCACCCAAAAATACTGGCTTTGCATTGACGTGATGAATCGTTAATCCTTTCATGTTAAAAAACACCCTATACATCGCCACTTGAGCCAACCCAAATAGCAAAAAAGTCATCATCAAGCCCATGTTGTTATTAAAATTTAGACTCGCTATTAACATCAGTAATGTAATAAAACCAAAAAACAATCCTGGCTTTGTAGGAAATATAAAAACCCTGCGCCAATTAACCAATAAAGGTAAGTCTTCTGGTTTTCTATGCAACATCAAATTTGGCGCAAACTTCTTTAAAACCTTCTCTAAAAAAGATTCTTTAGCCTTCTCTAATTTAAGGGATTCTGGTTTCATTAAGCATTTTGTCTAAGATATCTGTGACATTATGTTGTGAAGAGTTGCTTCGCATTCTGTGATTAGCAATAGGTAAGAAAGCTTTTTTAACGTCTTCTGGAATAACGAAATCTCTGCCCTCAATATATGCCAGTGATTGCGACATTCGAAACAAAGCCAAACCTGCTCTTGGGGACAAACCATCAACCAAAAGGCTATGCGTGCGTGATTGATTAATCAATAATTGTAAATAATCTTTAACTTCATCGCTGGCATGAATTTTTTCAATATACTTTTGAATGGCTTGTAATTGTGTCGCATCAATCAGTGTTTCCAAAGGTTTATTAAATTGATTTGTGAACTCTTCAGAATAGAGTTGACGTTCTGCTTTTGCAGAAGGGTAACCTAATGAAATACTGATACTAAAACGGTCCAATTGTGAATCTGGCAAAGGAAATGTTCCAGATTCATCGGTTGGGTTTTGAGTAGCAATTACAAAAAATGGTTGTTTCAATTGATAAGTTTGCCCGTCAACACTGACTTGTTTTTCAGCCATGGCTTCTAATAAGGCGCTTTGTGTACGCGGCGTACCCCTATTTAATTCATCAGCCAGTAATATTTGTGTAAAAATGGGGCCTTGGAAAAATTTAAAATCTGCAGTATTGGGTTGAAAAATTGACACACCCAACACATCACTTGGCAACATGTCACTGGTAAATTGTATTCGCCCAAAACCTAGGCCCAAAACATCACTCATGGCATTGGCTAAAGTTGTTTTGCCTAAACCTGGTTTATCTTCAATCAACAAATGACCATTGGCTAATACACAGGCAAAAGCCATTTTGATTTGTTCTTCCTTATCGTATATTTTTTGGCTTACAGCACTGATTGCACTGTGAATAAGCTTGTTTTTCAAACATATCTCCTAATTATTAATATCCTGAGTAGAACAAATAGTATAACAAGAGCTTACAATTATTTCATTAATAATGACTTCAATCTAGAATATTATAGAACTCAGATTATATAAATTATTTTATTCTTCTTCAAAAATTTTCACTTATACTAGAGACCTTTGCACAACCCGTGGAAAGGTCTCTAGTATTATTTTTTTTAAGCTAGTATTCTCACAACAGTTAAAGTAAAATATCTGTATATTTTGATTTATAATTTTTAACTATGTCCGAAATTGCAAATATTCTTATAGTGGATGCCTCTAAATTAGCAAAAGCACTCACCAAGAAAACAGTAATACAAATAAAAGATGACAGCAAAATCTTTATGGCGAACACAGTTGCCGAAGCCTTAGAAATCATCAAATCAAACACCATAGACATGCTTATTACAGCATTAGTGCTACCTGATGGAGATGGCACTGACATTTGTAAATTTGTAAGAACCAATCAACATTATATCCCTGTATTAGTTATCTCTGGCGATGTTGATAACCGTGTGCAAGAACGGCTGATGGATGCAGATGTCACTGATTATCTTGACAAATCACAAGGCAAACACGGGTTAGAATTTTTTATTAAAGGCATTCTTTCACCTGATACAATTGTCGAAGGCCATGTTTTATATATCGAAGACTCTAGAGTTGTAGCCCATGCCACTAAAAAAGTACTCAAAAGCCATGGTTTAACCGCAGATCATGTATTGACCATTACAGACGCCATAGAATTATTGGGCAATGGAAAAGAAGCCATCGACAAGTATGATGTTATATTGACTGATTATTATTTAAAAGACAATGAAACGGCTCAATGGCTAATTGAATATGTTAGAGAAGTTCAACAAGTCAATAAAATTGAATTACCAATGGTTGTTATGACAGGTGATGAAAATGAAGAAAATCAAAAGAAAATATTGAAATCTGGTGCCAATGATTTGGTCTTAAAACCTGTTGATAACAATATCTTGATGAAAAAAGTCCAATTTCAAATACGATTCAAACAATTCAAAAGCAAATAACACCCAGTGAACACAATTAAACTCAACCATGAATGGCTCAATGTATTGTCAGATGAGTTTGAAAAAGTTTACATGCAACAATTAAAAGCGTTCCTAACAGAACAAAAGAAATTAGGAATAAGTGTTTACCCAATAGGCAATGACATATTTAATGCATTAAACTCAACTCCCATCAGTAAAGTAAAGGTTGTTATCATTGGCCAAGATCCTTATCATGGACCAAACCAAGCCCATGGGCTTTGTTTTTCGGTACAAAAAGGAGTTCCCATTCCACCTTCTTTGCGCAATATTTACAAAGAACTGAATCAAGACACTGGGTTTAATATACCCAACCATGGAAACCTACAATCATGGGCCAATCAAGGTGTTTTGCTATTAAACAGTGTATTAACCGTCAACCAATCACAAGCTGGGAGCCATCAAGGACAAGGTTGGGAAAAATTTACAGACCGAATTATTACAGAATTAAATAAGCAACACCAGAACATAGTCTACATGCTTTGGGGAGCTTACGCACAAAAAAAAGGCGCCAATATTGATGCCAATAAAAATCTCATATTAAAATCTGTTCATCCAAGTCCATTATCTGCCTACCGTGGATTTTTAGGTTGTCAGCATTTTTCACAATGTAATTCATATTTAAAAAACAATAATAAATCTGAAATAAACTGGCAAATAGACTGATAGTACAGACAATCAGCAATTTCACACATAAAAAAAGACGCGATAAATCGCGCCTTTACATTGATGGGTATTTTTAAGAAGACGCAAAGCATTGCGTCTCTAAAGCTAAAAGGGTAAGTTTAAACTGTCATCAACAGCCAGCAATTGTTCTTTAAATTCTTCCATAATTTTATCAAGCACTTCCTGATTGTCAGCATCAAACCTAAAGACCAAACAAGGAGTAGTGTTTGAACAACGCACCAATCCCCAACCTTCTGCAAAATCAGCTCTTATACCATCAATAGTGGTTAGATTGGCATCTGGGAAGGTAGCAGCTTCTTGAAATTTTTCCATAAAGGCATAATTCTCTCCTTCTTCGGTGTGACACTTCAATTCAGGAGTACTAACACTGTTAGGTAATTCATCAAATACTTCTTTGGCCGGACGTTCTTCTTGATCTAAAATTTCCAATAAACGGGCAGCTGAATATATGCCATCATCAAAACCAAACCACCTTTCATTAAAGAAGAAATGGCCACTCATTTCACCTGCTAATGCTGCGTTGGTCTCTTTTAATTTAGACTTCATAAAGGAATGTCCAGTTTTCCATATGATTGGCAGACCTCCACTTTTTACGATTTCTTTAGGCAAGTGGCCAGTACATTTCACATCGAAAATAATACTTGCACCAGGTTGTCTGGTTAATACATCTTTAGCAAATAACATGAGAACCCTATCAGAGTAAATGATTTCACCTTCTTTTGTAACAACTCCTAATCTGTCTGCATCGCCATCAAATGCAATGCCCAAATCTGCATCTGTCGCTTTGACTGCTGCAATTAAGTCTTCTAAATTCTTTGGCACACTTGGATCTGGATGATGGTTAGGGAAACTGCCATCAACTTCACAATGCAAAGGAATCACTTCACATCCAATTTCCTCAAGAACCATTGGTCCTACAACACCACCTATGCCATTGCCACTATCGACAACAACTTTTAGTTCATTTTCTAATTGGATATCGGACGAAATATAATCAGTATAATCATCCACAATATCCATTTCTTGTACATCGCCCTCACCACTATCTAATTCGTCATAGATTATCGCGTCATGTAGTGCCATGATTAATTCGCCTGCTAATGTTTCACCATTGAGCATGATTTTCAAACCATTATAATTCGGGGGATTATGGCTTCCTGTTAGCATAACACCAGATCCTATGCCTAAATGGTGGGTTGCAAAATACAATACACCCGTTGGTACTGCACCAATATTAATCACGTCCGTACCACTGCTTTGCAGTCCTTCAATCAAAGCTGCCAATAATTTTTCACCTGATAGCCTCCCATCTCTGGCAACTACTATGCTCTTTTTACCTCTTCTGATATTTTCTGTACCAATGGCTTGTCCAATCATTCGAACTGAATCATCAGTTAATTGTGTATCTACAATTCCTCGGATATCGTAAGCCCTAAATATGGTTTTATCAATTTTAACGTCTTCTGTCATGCCTTTATCTGTGTTTGAAATTTCATTATTAGAATCATTTGCATCTTCAATGGCTAAGGTTTTTTGACCTTTACCAACGTGAACATATGCAGGTTTATTTTCATCTTTTGCTTTTATAGATTTCAAGTGTTTGAACAAGGCCATTAATGCTGCTGCTAACAGCAATGCCGCAGACAACATGCCCACGAATGATGAAAGAGAAGTCATACTACTCATGAAGAAAAATGGTGCCGCATAGGAATAATTAACAGTAAAGAAACTGTTTTTGATCTTACGCCCATTTGATACTATGTCTTGTCCCTTTGGTTTTTTGCCCCAAGATTTCAATGTTACAAGACTAAATCTACCTGCAGATTGAGTCAGAATAATGTTGCCTTTATCAATTGGTGGCTTCGGTAAATTTTGTAATATTGAATTTGCAGGTAAACTCCTGTCTCTTATACACATCTGACGCTGCCGACGATCTACTCTGTGTAGA
>CAJXVJ010000179.1 GCA_913061105.1 uncultured Alcanivoracaceae bacterium
TCTACACAGAGTAGATCGTCGGCAGCGTCAGATGTGTATAAGAGACAGTTACTGCGCAAAGAATACATTTATCTTGCAGGAAAAGATCAATTGGTGACACTAGAAAATATCAGTATATCTGCTGGAGGTTTATTAGACACCATCACTTATAACACCAATGTTGATAATCCTCAAAAAAGAATTCAAAGATCAATTATTCAAAGGAATGTTCCAGATTCAATGGTTAAACCAATTGAAACCTATATCAATGATGAAGCTGCATTCTTTTTGCATACATTGGATCAAAAGCTCACTCAAAAGATTAAAAACACAACTAACAACGATGAACCATCAGAAAATATGATTGGTCTTGGACTGTACTATTATGAAGATTAAGGTATTATTTATTATTCTATTTAGCATTACCTCAAATGTTATGGCAATAGAACCTAACTCAACCTCTGTAAATGAATCGAGAGAAATTATTGGAAGTGGTTTTTTTGATGTTAATAAAACCAGATCATTCATGATGGATGAAAATTCGACAATCTATCTTGATAAAGATATTATTGATAATGAAATGTTTGAGATTATAGGCAGTGGTTTTAAATCAACTTTTACAGTAAATACCGATGTCGATACCAATGTTGAATCTGGTACGATCAATAGTTTAGAATTGACTACAAATCTAAAAGGACCAATCACATCACTCAATCCTTTAATGTTACTGGAACAACAAGTATTAGAAACATCTGATACAATTAAAGCCTATTCTGCCAAAATTATTTTAAATCAAAATTTGGCAGTCAGTGGTTATCTCAGCAGTAATAACTCTCTAAAAGCCACAAGAATAATGAACAATGACAGTGATTGGAAAGTAAGAGGCTTTGCCAGCCAAGTCAATGGTTTGTTTTTCAATATTGGGACATTACAAATCAACCGTAATTCTGAAGACATTCTGGATTGTAATAAAGGGTTTGTCAATGGTTCATTGGTCGAAGTAAAAATGGCTGTTGACTTAAATTATCAGGCAGGCCAAGCCATTGATACCATTCAAAGCATACGTTGTTTAACCCGCAATCGACTGGCTGATGAAATAATTGAATTGCCATCAGTTTTACAAGGTTTTATTAGCCAAATCCAAGGGCAAGATTTTTGGTTAGATGATGTAAAAGTCAACGTTGATAACAACACTCAATATATTAATGGCGAATTAGACTTCATCGATGATGCAGTAAATGTTGAGGTACAAGGAACGTTTGATACAGCCACATCCGAAATTGTCGCTGATGTTGTTCGATTTATTGATCACAGAGTTGAAATAACATTTCCTGTTGAGCCCAATGATATTTCTTCATCTAGTGTAACAATTTTAGGTATGACTTATTACAAAACTCCACAAACAAAAGACAACGCAGGTATATTTTCTCCTGGCATAAATCAATCTTTTCAATTACAAATTCAAGGATATTTAGACTCAGAAGGACAAGCTTATATTTCTAAAACCTTAGACAAAGGGACTCCTGATTTAACAAATGTATCAATTAGAGGGGGTGTTACATCTCTCAATAATCCTACACTATCAGTTAATAATGTTGAGATTGATGCAACAGATTCAACAATCATCAACCTGGGCAATGGTGTAATAGATGTTGATACTTTTTTTGACATAATAAATGTAGGATTACAAGTTGAAATCAAAAATGCAAATTATAATGATATTACAAATCAACTAACTGATGGAACAATTAAAATAAGGGCATCAATGCCAACTGATTCAGTTGTGACACGTGAAATAATAGGATCCGGTTTCTTTGGAGCCTATGTCACAGCAACAATTTCTTCAACTGATGGAATATTTCAATCAAGTTTTGAGTAGTTGGTGTAACTGATTTAAATATACTAATATTGGAACATAGACTTTACATTTTTAGTTTTTCTAAGATTTCTGGGTTGTCTATTTTTTCATCAATAATGGTTTTTTTAACTGCTTTCACTATTTGTAAATACCTGTCTTTTTGATTATTGTTTTTTAAAAACTGAGCAAAATCTAATTGAGTATTTAATGTTTTTAGGTGCTTATGAGAATAGATTTTTGTATGGTGTTCAATACTTAGTTGGTAATAATTGACGGCTTTTTCAGTGTCATTCTCTTCTGCATACAAATCAGCAATAGATTTCAATAATATTGGATAATTTGGGTTGTTGGTTTTAATTAGTTCATTTTGCTCAATATCAATATACATATCTAATGCTTTTTGAGATTGATTGTCTTGCTGATAAATTCTTGCTAATGTAAACAATGCGCCTGTAGTTAATGGGTTTTTCATGCCCAAATGTAGCTTGGCATTTTCTGCTGCATTTTCTGCTAAAGGTAAGGCTTCAGGTAATTGTTCTAATTTGGCAAGTGTACGTGCAAGTATTTGTTGGCTATATATTGTAGAGTCATGTTTAGCTCCCAAGGTACTCATTTGCTTTGTATATATTTCGCGTAATAATACAAGAGCTTCTTCATCTCTATTAGATAGATTTAATAATGCAGCCAAATTTGTTTTTAACTCTAACGTATTGGTATTTTTGTCAGATTTTTGGCCTTCAAATATATCTATGGCTTTTTGCATTTGAGTAATGGCAGTAGGAATATCTCCAGTTTGATAAGACAGAACTGCTAACATATTGAGAGAGACAGCTGTATTGACATTATTCTCTCCAAAAACTTCCAAATTAATTTGATGGGACTCTTTGGCTGCATTTTTAGCTTTATCCATTTGACCTAAAATTCTATAGGTCCCAGATATTTGGCCAAGAACTTTACTTAATTCATGATTTTTATCGCCTAAAACATTTCTAATTTGCTCAACTGATTGTTTCAATTCAATTAAAGCGAGATCATATTCACCAATATCATTATACAATGTTCCCAAATCACTTTTTAACCCAAGTACCAGTGTTAATGGGGTTTTACTGTCAACTTTTTTTAATGAAGTTTTTAATATTTCAATGCCCTTATTAGGGTCAGATTGTAAGAAATAAAACTCAGCCAATAATTTTAATGACTGCATTTCTTCAATGGTGTCTCCATCTGATTTACTTAATTCCAATGCCTTATTTAAGTTTAGCATAGCAGTATCAAATTCAGAGTCTCTGGCATTGATTTTGGCTTTTACACGTAATACTCTGGCTTTATCAAGATTTGATGTGAATTTTTCAATATTTATTGTTTTTAAATATGCTTGGTGCGTTTCAGTATCGGTATTATCAAATAAATACATGGCTAGATAAGACAATGATTTGGAATTTTCAGGTTGTATGAGCAATGATTTTTTTAACAAATCAATGGCCTGATCTGGTACACCAATACTGCCATATGCAATGCCCAATGTTTGTAAGATTTCGAATTGAATTTCTTTGTCTAATTTAGTTTCATTCTTTAACTTTTCAGCAGAAGCTTTTAATAAATCCTTGGCAGTCACTTCAACACCTTTATTTAAATTTGGGTTGGTACTGCGAAATGAATCAAGCATAAAGTTTTTAACTTCTACCGCTTTTTGCTCTGCAACCAAGGTTTTTTGGTATTGATTGGTGAGTATAATAAATCCCAATGTGACAGTAATTATTAGTGTCATAATTGTGGCAAATAAAGCACTGCGACGTTTGGCAAATTTATTGACGCGATAAAACCATGAAGGCGATGTGGCATTGACTGGTTTGTTGCTGAGATAATTATCCAAGTCTTCTGCAAAAGCATGCATATTCGCATACCTGCGATGTGAATCAGTTTGACTGGCTTGAGCCAAAATATTTTTTAAATCCTTATCAACATTCAAGTTCCTTATGACATTATCCAAATGGGTTTGATCGTTAGCACAAGATTTAACCATTCTGTCCTTTGGTAAAGGTATTGTGCCTTCGGACATTAAAGTAATGGCGACAATCGCCAATGAAAAAACATCTGACTTGACGGTAATTTGTTCCGAATTGATTTGTTCTGGCGCGGCAAAACTAGGAGTCAATGCCATTATTGTGGTTTTGCCTTCATCTGTTTCTGTGTTGATGAGTTTTGCAATACCAAAATCAACAATTTTTAATTGTTTAGATTTATTGACCAAAATATTATCTGGTTTTAAATCTCTATGAATGATGAGGTTATCATGTGAATATTCCAAAGCCCTTGCGCATTGATAAATATAGTCGATTTTTTGTTTGTCACTTAACTTGTGATCAAGGCAATATTTATCAATCGGTTGAGCCTCCTGAATCAATTCCATGACCAAATAAACAATGTTATCATCGGTTTTTCCACCATGTAACATGCCCACTATCCCTGGGTGAGAAAACTTTGCCAAAATGTTTTGTTCTTTTATAAAATGATTTAATAGTTCTTTTGAACCCTCTTTGGGAGAAAAGACTTTAATGGCCACCATCTTCTGAGGTTCACTTTCAATTCTTTTGGCTTTAAAAACTTGTGACATACCACCTTGCCCAAGTAGTTCGAGTAATTCATATTCCCCTAATTTTTGACCAATTGTCACAGAACTATCGATACTTATATTGAATTTATTTGCGATGTTTTCTTCAAAAAACAATGAAGCTTGATTGCCAGAATTGATAAGAGTGATGACTGCTTTTTGGACTTCTATACTTATATTGTTAATGCCATAAACATGCGCCAATGCCTGTTTTACTGATAATCCTGAAATTTCTTCATAGACTTCACTGGCTTGTTTCCACACTTCCGTTTTTTGATTCATCGTCTCTGTTCTCTTTGGTAAGTGCCATGATTAATGTCGTTACATGACTCCAATTACGCATGACTTGTCTTTCTGATTTATTTACAATCTCACTAATCTCTTTAAAGGTAAGATTAAATATTAATTTGTATTCCAACAATTCGCTATATTCTACATTAATTCTTTCAATTTTTTTGAGAAGTATGTCTATTTCTAACCATTCAAGATTCACATCGTCATCGCCAATCATAGAACTGAATGTTTGATTTGATGTTATGTGTTGCCTTTTCTTACTGGATTTTGAACGCAATATATCAATAAGTAACAAACGCATACTTTTAGCTAAATAGTTTAGGAAATGGCGTTTATTCGATAGGTTGATGTTGTTTTTTTTGGCCAGTTTTATATAACATTCATTTGCCATGACGGTTGGTGTAATTGTTTGCCCAGTTTTTAGTTGCTTTATTTGATTGTAAGCAATGGCTTTAATCTCTGCATACAATTGAGAGTAAACATCATCGAGTAAGTCTTTTTCACCTTTACCTATTTTATCTAATAGTACTGTAATGGATTGTGTTGTCATGACATTATTTTAAGTTATTGTTCGTCAATTAAACAATCAATTTTGAGAATTAATAAATATCATGTCATATAAGTTGAAATATTTACGTAACAATTAGCTATAAGAAGAAATTGTTTATGTAAATATTAAATAGGAAACTAATAAAATGAAGATTTTACACAATAAGATAAAACGGTATAAAAATATATTTATATTAATAATGCTGTTATTATCTTTTAATGCCATAGCAGTAGATTGGCCTGGCAGTGGAGCATGTTCAGGGACATTGCAAGCCTGTATAAATGACCCTGGTTCTGGGTTTATTACTGTCAAAACAAATTCTGTTATTACAGAAACCACATTGCTGATTGAAAAAGAGATATTTTTAACCGCAGGTGCAGGATTTAAACCCATTTTTAGAAAT
Source organism: uncultured Alcanivoracaceae bacterium (assembly GCA_913061105.1). Lineage (GTDB taxonomy): Bacteria > Pseudomonadota > Gammaproteobacteria > Xanthomonadales > Marinicellaceae > NORP309. The sequence goes on from CAJXVJ010000179.1 coordinate 5,696, forward strand.
ATGGACATGGAAATAAATGTTCCAGAAGGTGAAAAAGTAACAATTCAAAAACTTTATTTTGAATTAGCTTCAAATATATTTGTAAAACTAAGTGAAAATTCAGAAATTAACATTTTATCAAATACTTGGTCGAATCCTAGTAATATATTTGGAGAAAAAGAAGGCGTTACTGTTTGGTCACCTTCTATATTAAATGGCATAGAAACCAATGCAAATATTAAACAAAACACCATGGCTTCTTCAGGATATAATGCAGCACAAAGTGCATTGATTAAAATTTCACATTATAATTCTGGACTGATGAATGTTAATATTCATAATAATCATTTAACTAATATTGATTCAAATCCTGATTTTAACTCAAGATTACTAGAAATAGATAATATAAGCCAAGGTACTCTAGATGCTCAAATTGTTGCGAACACAATGAGAGGTGCAATTAAGCAAATTAAAATTCGACAAGCACAACTCCCCAATGCGACGATGAATTTTGGTTTGGTATCAAATTTAATTACTGGGGTAATCGATAAAGATACAGTTGTTGATGCAGATCCACTTAATGCAGCATTAATATCTAATATAAGTATAGGAAATTTTACTGGAATTATTGGTAACAATACAATCGATGGAGTCAAACGAAATACACCAAATATTAGTACAGGGTTTGATTTCAATGATCATATTACAACTGGATCCAGCACGATAAATTTATTTAACAATATCATTGTTAACACCAACATTGGATATGATGGGCCACCCACAGGGTCATCGACCAGTTCTATGAGTGGAGGAAATAATATTTTTTTTAATCATGGTTCACTTCCAGGATTAAGTTTAGTTGCCAGTGATCTCAATCAGCCTCCATTATTTAAAGAAGAAGGCATTAACTATGCATTAGAATCAAATTCACAAGCCATTGATATAGTTAGCACTACTGGAACTTCTTTATTTTACGGAACGGGTTTCATGCAGGGTTCGCCTGCCGTTGATGCCGACGGATTGAGAAGGTACAAAGGTGCCAGGATTGACGCAGGAGCTTATGAATGGGGAGACAGACATATTTTTCACAAGGTGACGAGCCCTTTTTTTAATTCAACCAGCATTGGAGACAGTGATTTAGATAGTAATCCTGATGCAATCACAATAGTTACCCAAGTATGGAATTATTTGGGTGACCCAGGGGTTTCAAACAATCAATCGATAGGTATTTATCGAGATATTACTGATTGGGCTATATTTAACCAAAATACATCTGCTGGCATGCCAGTCAATGCAAAATTTCATGTTTATTATCCTTATGGTTCAATTGCAAATAATTTGAATGGACTAGCTGGGTATAGATCCATAGATGATAGTGTTTCGGGATTTGAATTAGATGATTCGTTTTTAAATAATAATTTTTCAGCAGGGGTATTTGTAACCAATTTTTGGGATGGAGGTGATGGAGGTGTTTATAATGATCACCCGCTAGAGATTGGATATAAAACATCCAATGACAAATAGTATTTAAACAATGCAGATGATGCTAATATGCCAATGAACGCTAAATTTAATCTATACAGCCAAGATGGCAGTAGAAATGTATTTCATCATGAGGTATCTGAAGAAAATACTCCAGGGAATACCAGTAGGATAGACCACCCATTATTAGACAATAACCCTTGTGCATTACCCATGGTGACACAATCTGCCACTTGGTTTTTTGGACCATTACTTGGGCAAAATCCTTATAATATTGGCGTTTATTATTATGATGGGCATTGGAGGATAATCAATCAAAATTTTGAGAATTTTGATTTACCTATTGCTGGAGATATTACAGGTGGACGATTTAATGTGATGGTTGATCCTCAACAAGTGTATCAATGTAATAAAGATGATTTGATATTTGAAGATGGTTTCGAATAGACTTCATCAAAAAAGACAAACAAAGGGTGTGTTGAACACCCTTTTTTCATGCTTGATAATAATGTGTTGGATATTCACTGTATAAATCTGTCTCTTATACACATCTGACGCTGCCGACGATCTACTCTGT
>CAJXVJ010000180.1 GCA_913061105.1 uncultured Alcanivoracaceae bacterium
GTCGGCAGCGTCAGATGTGTATAAGAGACAGGTCTTTACCATAAAGATTGGCACCAAGGGGTGGTGGGTTTATTGGCATCAAAGGTTAAAGACAAAACCAATCGCCCAGTGATAGCATTTGCGCCTGAAAATAGCGAATCCAGCATTCTTAAAGGCTCTGCCAGAAGTATTCGTGATTTTCATATTCGTGATGCCTTGGTATCTATAGAAACAAAAAAACCTGGGCTCATGCTTAAATTTGGTGGCCACGCAATGGCTGCAGGTTTATCCATAGAGCAAGATAACTACAAAGAATTTCGTCAAATTTTTGATAATTTGGTCAGTAATGAACTTACAGAAAAACAACGCCAGCATACCATAGAAACCGATGGCGAATTAGACTCTGTCGAATTGTGCTTGGCAGTTGCTGAGGAACTGCAACTGCATGGTCCATGGGGGCAAAATTTTCCTGCACCCTTGTTTGATGGCTGGTTTAATATAATGGACAAAAAAGAAGTTGGAACAGGCCATTGTAAAATGACCTTACAAACTCAAGATTTCAGCAAACGCATTGAAGCCATTGCATTTGGTATACATCCAAACCAATTTAAAGCCGAAGGCAGTAAAAACCAAATAACCTATAAATTAGACATCAATGAATTTAGAGGCAGAAGAACCTTACAGTTGATTGTTCAAGATTTAATCAATTAACTGTTGATGAAATAAAGCATCTGTTAAAATTCATATTTTTGATAAGTGAGTATTTTAATGACAAAAGCAGCTTTAATGACACGCAGTGATTCAAAATGTGAATTATGTGGTGCAACAAATGATTTAGATGTTTATGTTATTCCCCCTGATTTAGATGGTGGTTTTGATAAAAGTATATTGGCATGCGATACCTGTCGATCACAAATCAACAAAGAAACAGAAATGGACAACAACCATTGGCGTTGTTTAACTGATAGCATGTGGAATGAGCATCTGCCAGTACAAGTCATGGCATGGCGTATGTTATCGCGATTTAACTCTGAAAGTTGGGCACAAGATGCATTAGAAATGATGTACTTTGAAGATGATATTTTAACCTGGGCAAAAGTCACAGGAGAAGGCCAAGCACAAGAGGATTCTATTATTCATAAAGACAGCAATGGCGTTGTATTGGCTTCTGGTGATACAGTTGTCTTAATCAAAGATTTACCTGTAAAAGGCACCAGCATGATAGCTAAACGTGGTACTGCTGTAAGAAAAATCGGCCTTGATAGAGATAATTCAGAGCACATTTCTGGCAGGGTAAATGGCCAATCCATTGTCATCTTGACTCAGTATGTAAAGAAAATGACCTAAAACAAAATTATAATAAAAAGTTTATTTTTGAAACCATGCTTTTCTTTGAGTATAAACATCTAATCTTTCTTGATAAGAACCCAAATCTTCATTATTTTCACCCAATAACTCTATCGCCTTTTCCTGGGATTTTATGGCTTTGTTAAATTCTGAGACACTGGCAAATACTGCCGCTTGTGTGTCTAAAACATGAGGTGGAACATGGTTCATTTCACGTTGGTATAAGCCAACTAGTTTTGTGATTAATCTCAATGCACGTTCGGGGCTTCGACAACTTTTATCAGACGCTGTGGCTAAATGCCATGCATGGTCATTATAGGCCAATTTATTCTCTACTAATTCTGCTTTCTTATACCATTCATAAGCTTCTTGGCAATCTGTACTCAAACCACCAAAGCCGAAAATATAAAAATTTCCAATTTTTTCCATGGCATCTGATAAACCAGATTCTGCTGCTTTTTGGTACCATGCCAATGCTTGTTTTTTCTCGTCATCATAGTCAAGCATTAAACCCCATTCAAACATGGCCTGAGGATAATCCATTTCAGCTGCTTTCTTCATCCATTTTTTTGTTTCATTTTCATCATCTGTATCAGGGTTTTCAAAATTTCTCTGATTGAATTGAGATGCAATATAGTAGGCGACCTCTGCATTGCCTTGTTCAACCTGGTCAATTAATGATTGTGGAATCACCAAAGGTTCTTCTGCATGGGCCATTATGGATAAAATGAGTAAGATTAATAATTTATGCTGCATGTTTTTTTAGCTCCTTATAAAAAAACTCTCCACGTTTGATATAACTATCAAATTGATCAAAGCTGGGGGCTCCTGGTGAGAGTAAGAGGGTATGGTTTTTTGGCGTATTCAGTTGTGCATCATTCAATGCATCAGCTAAGCTTTTAAACAATTTGAATTGGAATGTGGCATTGATTTGTCTTAAATGGTTATATATTGCCGGCCCGTTCGCACCTGAAATCAACAAGCTGTTGGGAGGATTTTCATTCAGTGCTTGTGCAAAATCAGACCAGTCATTGCCTCTATCATAGCCACCTATAAGCAATGTTGTCTCACTTAAATTCACCACTTCCATGGCTGCTAAGGTTGCTATTGGTGTTGTTGCTATGCTGTCATTGATGGCATAATGTTGACCAATTTTACCCAGATTCTGTAGCCGATGTTCTAGTGGAGAAAATAATTTAATCGCCTCAATACAAGCCATTAAATCAAAACCCAAACACACACATACTGTTAATGCAGCACCAATATTTTCTAGATTGTGCTTTCCAATTAACTGTATATCAGTTGATTTTATGATTTCTTTTTGTTTGTAAAATAGTGAATCACCATCAACATTAAAGCCATCTTGATCATTAAAATAAAGGTTTGCTTTGTCTTTTGCCTTACATGTTAATAACTTGTTTTCAGCATTGATGATTTTCGTTTTTGCATGATCCAATATTCTCAACTTGTCATTGAAATAGTTTTCTTCACCATTATGCCAGTCTACATGTTCAGGATATAAGTTTGTAATCAATGCAATGCGGGCTTTTATATTTCCATCATAAATTTGGAAACTGGATGCTTCAAGGACAATATAATCATATTCGGTATGTGATGCAATGAGTGCTTGTCCGATATTCCCAACCAGATTTACCGTGTGACCACAGTGTTTTATGATGTGAGCCAACAAACTTGACGTGGTACTTTTCCCTTTCGTGCCAGTTATTGCAATAACATTAGAGTGACTTTCATTAGCAAACCAAAGTGAAGTGGGTGAAATAATTTGAGCTGTGCAGTTTTGAACCAGTTCACTATATGGGCTAATTCCGGGTGATTTAATGATAACATCGTATCCATTTATGGTATCTAAGGTCACTTTATTGGTCATACAATCATAACAATCGGTGGCTTCAGATTGATTACACAAAACTGTAAAGCCAATGTTATGTTTGCTTAAATACTCAGCAGTAGCCTTGCCCTCTACTCCAAAACCCCAAATGGCTGTTTTTTTATTTTTGAGCTCAGCTAATTTCATGATTCTTTGGCTTGCATAATTTCATTGAATTGCTGTTCTGTATTTTCTGGAACACTTTGAGATAACTTCTTAACCAAAACACTGTTATTCCAAGCCTCTTTGTTTTTAATTAAATTAAAAGCCAACTGACTTTCTTCAATTTCTCCCACACATTCGAATGGTTTAAAGCCTTTGATTCCTAAAAGTTCTTCAAATCCTTCCAATTGGGTCATATCATCTAATAGATTGTTTTTGAAAATATTCAATAGCTGATCTTTATCAATAAAAGGCGCTAATCCTAAAAACACAAACCTACATTTCGGGCAATGACAACACCATTTACTGTTTTTATTGTGTGATCCATCAATATGGAAATTTCTATTGCAACTTGAAAATACTGGAAAATATTGAGGGTAATGACTAAACTTTTCCAATATTGCTAATTCTGAAAAACACCGTTGCTGTGAATAATATTTGAGATTGGTAGTTATTTCATGGTTAATAATATTCGATAGGTCTTTTTCAAATTCTAAGCTTTTTGAATACTGGTGATTAACCAATTTTCCTTCACTGTTAATTGTATTGGCACTGTCTGCTGATCGTTCATTGGAAAAAACAATTTCATTAAAATCAAAAAGCAATGCGGTTAACACTGCCACACATGAATTGATTGCGGTAATCGGCACATGGCCATTAAAACCAGCGCCTGTTTTATTGTATTCAATCAATTTTGGATCGATTTTTCTTTTTACTTGAATCAAAGGAATCTCAGTAAAAGCGGCAACTTCCTTTATAAAAGCAGAATTGCCCACCATAAACAAAGTGATGTCTTTGTTTTGTTGCCTTAATTCTTCAATGGTAACCAATGAATCTTTACCGCCTCCAATGGCTACCAATGATTGATTGTTGTTTGTGATTTCTGATATTCGATGTTTAGATTTATGAGAACCATTACCAGTTAATTTTAAGTAATCAATTGAAACATTGTTTTCAAATGCCAATTCTGCCAATCCATTTTTCCAGGTTTTTTCAATGAACCCTGCGACTAAATGTGAAGGGCTTGTTTCAAAATCAATACTCGTTGCCAATCCCGCTTTATAATAACTCACCCCACACATCAGATGAATTAACTCACAAGTCGCATCGATTTTGGCTTGAATATCACCGCTGTTAGTTAAATTAAAAGAAGGAAATGATAATATTTCAGTCACCATGCCAACATTTTGCATCTCGTAATTTAAATGCAATTGGTGATTAAGTCTATCTAAATGCCAATCGAGGAATTTAAAATAACTGTGGTGTTTATCTGACATATAAGGAGAAAATATTAATGACAATTGAAACATTGATTCTATAATATTCATACATTATAAACAATGATTGATATGACTTCCTAATAATTAATGTGACTATATTTTTCCCAAAAAAAAGCCCCTAGGAGTTCTAAGGGCTGCCACATGGTCGTGGCTAGAGAGAGAGCTTTTAAAACTTACTGATTAATATTCTGCTACTTGAACATTAACTTGTACTTTGACTCGTTGACCAGGATGATTTTGTAATCTGGTTTGGTATATTCTGCCATTGTAATCATAGCTGACGTCATAGCCTGCAATGCGTTGTTCTTGGTAATATTCTGTTTGTGTATAACATTGTCTACCAGAATAACGGTCTCTTCTGTGCTTTGAGTTCGATCCAATGGCAGCACCGGCCAATATTCCTACTGCAGTTGATGCATCTCGTCCACTGCCTTTACCAATTTTATTGCCAAGCAAACCACCAATTATTCCACCAACTATGGCTCCACCTGCATTGCCACGGTGAGAAGAATGGTTGTTTCTTCTTGAATTGTCACGACACACCCTGCGTTCTTGAGGTACTTGGTAATTTTCATATACAGTTTGTACATCTACTACTTGAGCATACTCGTAATCATTGTCATAACGCCCTGCATTAACAGTTGTTACAGCAATTAAAGTTACTGTACTAAATAATGTTTTTAAAGTTTTCATGTTTTCACCTGTATAAATATTTTTAACTTGTGCCCAGTTTAGCGAACTTTTGATGAACAATAGCTGAATCATGAAAAACACAATTAAAAACTAAAAATCAAAATAGGCAAAAATTTTCTTTACAGACGTGTTACAATTTAGGACTGTGTGTATGCTCGAAGGAGAATAACAACTTTAGAATTTGTGAAAATAAAAATATTTGCGTGATATATGTGACCTGCGTCACTGATTGTCTCTCAAATTAATGTGTATTATAAAAACTTACACCATAAAGACTGAAGTTAAATTCAAACACAGAGAGAGTGAGTAGTTCAGTGGAAATTTAAAAATCAGCAGTGCCTGTTCTCACTGCTGATTCACGCACAACCGTGGAGTTGCGCAATCCCACTAAAATTGCCACAATTTGAGTTTTTTTACAAAACCCACTTTGAGACATTTACCCACGAGAAGTAATTATAAATTATATTATTAAATTCAATGTGTGCAAATTTGCACAAATGGAAAAAATATGAATACCAATCCAAAGATTAATGAGAGTTTACAGCTAAAGAAAAAAGCCCTGGCACTACTTACCAAAGCCATTGCCAAAATTTTGCTTAAATTCAGACTCCCCAGAAATGAGTTCATCAATACACTCGATGAAAACATGGTTTTAGAGGCGAAAAAGCAAGATCCCGAGGCCAGCAATGTCTCGATTGCCATCCGCACAGGCATCGATCGGCGTTATATCGCCAAACACCTTAAAGGAGAAATGCCTCATGCCAAACCCGATAAGTTAGCAGTAATCATAGAAGATGTTCGGTGGACAGCACATAAGTTTTACAACTCTACCAAAATTCCAAAGACAGGACCCTTCCGAACTTTTCAAAGTATCTGCCAGCAGCGCGCTTCAGGAACACTAACTTATAAGTCAATATTGGAAGAATTAATAACGAATGGAAATTTAAAGGATTTAGGTGACAAAGTTGAATTAATTAATTTCAAACACAATATGGCAAAAACCATTATTAATAATACTCAGTTGACTGCAACTCAAATAAATAGATTAACAAACACCATGGTTTTTAATTCAGGTCAAAATGATAAAAAAAACATGCTTATCCAAAGAACTATTTATTCAACACAGATTAACCCAGAGAAATACTCTCAACTTCATATAAAAATAGAACAATTAATTGGTGGTTACTTTGACGAAGTATCACAAACATTAGTTGATTTTGAAGATGACGTTGAGGTTAACACATACCCAGAATACGGTATATCATTTTTAGAATATAAATCAGAGGAATAAAATCATGAAAAAAATAATCACCCTAATAGTTACCCTTTTTGTATCGACAACTGCCTTTTCTTCACAATTTACAGTAAAGAGAATTAATAATGACCTTCAAAGTATCTGCATGTATATTGGAAATGACGGTCAAAATGATAGCGATGATGATACGGGACATACACAAAACATCGGTAATGATGGACAAAACGATACTGATGATGATCCGGTTGATCTAAACAGTTTTATGGACTCAAATAATTCTATAGATGATTTATTATGTCAAATTGTTCCAACATCATTTAAATAGTTACCCACCCCGAAAGTAATTATTCGCCACTGGAATTATCCTTTGGCGAATGGTTATTTTAAGAGTGAGGTATCAAAACAATTTAAGTGATACTGTTGTTGGTATATAAAATTACCACAATTAATGAAAATATAATAATTATAAATATTCATTAAACAGTATCTGCCCGCGGGAATGATTGCTCGCCATAGCATTTTTATGGCGAGTGGTTGTTTTTAAGCTATGTACTCATAATATACACTGAAGCATGTTTTATTAATTCTAATCGTATGTCGAATAATCGATATTATGATCAGGCCCAAATGAAAACAAAGATATCCCTAATGTAGGATAGGTTCCTCGAGGGACATCTTCTTCCATGGGGATAAATAATTGATACAAATCATCTTTGATATGATCAAAGTATTTTTTTATATGCTGATTCAACTTGCAAAATGTGCGTGGGTGAATTTGACTAGAATAGATTATTCTATGTAACTTCTTTGACCCATTAATAGGGTTGTTTATATTTTCAACAAATGTTTCAGTCATTCTATATAACTCATTTGACATTAATATCAAATTGCTTTCGTTACTACCACATAAAAACTGCCAATTTGTTAGTTCATAGCACTCCTCATTATCCATAAGATTGCCATTAGCAATTAACTCCGTAATAATATCTGTCTCTTATACACATCTCCGAGCCCACGAGACAGGCAGAAATCT
>CAJXVJ010000181.1 GCA_913061105.1 uncultured Alcanivoracaceae bacterium
TCTACACAGAGTAGATCGTCGGCAGCGTCAGATGTGTATAAGAGACAGGGTGTATCAAAGCCTTCTCAAAATCAGTGAAATTTTGATCAGGTGTGTGTAGATGAGGTATATCACGTGGTAATGCATCAATTGAATCAAAATCTCCTATTATCAAATCAGGAATAATTTGAATTTCTGCCAAAAAATGAAAAGCCCCATCAGTACAGACTATCCAATCATAATTTTCCAAATCAGGAATGTTCTTTGGTTTTTCACCGTTTAAAAACAAAGCCACTTTATTCATGTGAATTTTTAGTCTAAAATAATTTTCGAAATTTCATCAAGGCCTGCTTCTTCTGCAGATTGATCAGCAAAATAAGATGAACGAACCAAAGGACCACTGGCTATATGAGTAAAGCCTAATGAATAACCATACTCTTCTATGTCTTTAAACTCTTGTGGAGTCCAATAATACATCACAGGATGGTGGTGTTTTGTAGGTTGTAAATATTGACCAATGGTAATCATATCAACTTTATGTTCAGCTAAGTCTCTTAAGGTTTCTTGAACTTGTTCGTAAGTTTCACCTAGTCCTACCATGATGCCTGATTTGGTGAGTATTTCTGGGTGGTTTTCTTTAAAGCGCTTTAATAAAGTTAATGACCATTGATAATCCGCACCAGGTCTAACACTCTTATAATGGTGTGGGACCGTTTCAAGATTGTGGTTAAATACATCAGGCAATTCTTTGGCCAATATATCTAATGCCACATCCATGCGTCCTTTACCACGGTAATCTGGGGTTAATATCTCTAATTTTATACCTGGAGAAGCTTCTCTGACAGCTTTGATACAATCGACGTAGTGTTGGGCACCACCATCTTTTAAATCATCGCGATCAACTGATGTTATCACCACATATTTTAAACCCATTTCTGCAATGGTTTTGGCCAAGTTTGCTGGTTCATTGACATCAACAGGTAATGGCCTGCCATGGGCCACATCACAAAATGAACAACGGCGTGTACACACTTCCCCTAAAATCATAAAAGTGGCCGTGCCTTTGTTGAAGCATTCATGAATATTTGGACACGAAGCTTCTTCACAAACCGTCACCAAGGCATTACTGCTGATTTTCTTTTTTAATTTTGCAACAGCATTGCCAACCGGTAATCGAACACGAATCCAATCAGGTTTCCTTAAAGTTGGAGCCGATGTATCAAAACCAGCACGGTTGCGTTTGGTCTTGTCTTCTCCTAATTGTTTTTTTCCAGCAACGATAGCCAGTGGTATTGAATCTGTCATGTTATTCTTTTTCGGTGAAATATAAAACTTCACATAAATGTTTAATTAATTGATTTTGGACTTCAGCCATTTCTACAGCAGGATTTAGCTCACTTAATTGTGTGACTTCAAGTCCTGCATATCCACAAGGGTTAATTCTTGAAAATGGTTCTAAATTCATGCGAATATTAAATGCCAAGCCATGAAAAGTACAGCCTTTACGTACTCTCAAACCAAGAGAAGCTATTTTTTTGTTGTTGGTATAGACTCCAGGAGCTTTTTCTCTGCGATTGGCTATAACATTATAATGAGCCATGGTCCTGATTAATGCTTCTTCAATTCCATTAACCAGTGCTTTTATGCCTATTTTATGGCGTTTTAAATCTATCAATGGATAGATAACAATTTGACCAGGTCCATGGTAGGTCACTTGTCCACCTCGGTCTACCTGAATAATAGGAATATCAGCAGCATTCAGAATATGCTCTGGTTTACCAGCTTGACCTTGGGTAAAAACTGGTGGGTGTTCAACCATCCATAATTCATCTAAAGTATCACCGTCTCTGTCATCAGTGAATTTTTGCATGGCACGCCATGTGGGTTCGTATTCACTAAGACCTAAATATTTGAGCTTGATTGGTGCGCCAGTTATAGCGTCCATTTTACATCAATGTGGTTTTTAATTTCAAAATAAAGGCCCTCAAGATGTGTCCTAGATTCAACTTGAACGGTAATGGTGACAGATTGGTATTTTCCAGTTTTACTTTGATTGGTACGCACATGGTGTTCGCCCGTATCAGGACAGTGTTTTTGTGCTATAAATAACATTTCTTGTAAAAATTTATTGGTATTTACTCCCATGGCTTTAATGGGATACTCACAAGGAAATATCAAACCTTCAGGTTTTTCTTCATGGTCATTAATAATAGTGGTAATATTTTTAGGGGGTTTTCTGTTACTCATCATCGTCACCAAAAGATTTAAACCACAATCCCATAGAATCAGTTGTACGTGTCCACCATCCTCCAGATTCTACATTTTTTAATGCCACCAATGGATTGGATGCCACAGTCTTGTTATCTAACATAATATTTAATGTGCCAACGGCTTGTCCACGTTTAATTGGAGCAGTCACATAATTGGGCATATCAACTTTGGCTTGTAAATTTTTGTATTGTCCTCTTGGAATGGTAATAAATAAATCATCTGCCAATCCTAAATCGACGTCTTCATCATCTCCTTTCCACACTTCGAGATTAACCCTTTTTTCAGCGGCTTTATAGACCAAATTTGTTTCATAAAACCTAAAACCATAATTAAACAGTTTTTGCGATTCGTCAGCCCGTGCTTTTTGTGATTCTGTTCCCATAACGATAGAGATCAATCTCATGCCATTTCTTTTTGCTGTTGATACAAGACAGTATCCAGCTGCTTCTGTATGGCCAGTTTTAAATCCGTCAACTGATGGGTCTCTCCAAAGCAGTGTATTGCGATTGTGTTGTGTGATTTCATTAAAAGTGAATTCTTTCTCTGAAAATGTTTCAAAATATTTTGGAAAGCTAACAATAATGGCTTTGGCTAGTTTTGCCGCATCTAAAGCTGTTATGTGATGTTCTTCTGCTGGCAAACCTGTTGAATTCTTAAAATTTGAATTTACCATTCCCAATTTTTGCGCATGTTGGTTCATCAAATCTGCAAAAGTTTCTTCAGTTCCCGCAATGTGCTCAGCCAATGCCACACAGGCATCGTTGCCAGATTGGATAATCATGCCTTTGAGTAAATCTGATACAGTAATCTTTTTATTCACTTCAATAAACATTTTCGAACCGCCAGTGCGCCAAGCTTTTTCACTCACTGTCACTAAGTCGCTTTCGCTAAGGTTGCCTGATTTTAATTCTGAGAAAACCACGTATGCTGTCATCATTTTAGTAATACTAGCAGGATCAACACGTTTATTTATGTCATACTCTGCCAACAATGTTTCTGAATTAAAATCCATTAATATATAGCTATTAGCATTGATTGAAGGTGGCTTTGGTGTATTAACAACTTGACTGTTTACGTTGGAAATAACCAAAAATGTTAAACAGAGGGCTAGTAGATGTTTGATTTTCATTGTGTTTATATGTTCTGGTAGTTATTAATAAATAAGTATCGAGAGTTATGCAAAGCTCTCGTATGTATGTATAGGTGTTTTTTATTTTTTAAAGGCTAAATATTAATTCAGCTGTTAATCCACTGTTATCATTTTTATGTATGATAACTTGCCAATTATACAGTTCACAAAGCCTTTTGACTATCGCAAGGCCTAAACCAGAGCCTTTTGCTGTCACCGCCTCGCCCCGATAATGTCTATCAAACAGTTTTGGCAATTCTTCTTCCGACACACCTGACCCTTGATCAATCACAACCACCCTGTCTTGTTTTAAGATGATTTTAATGGTTCCTTTAGGTGTATATTTAATCGCATTACCAATTAAATTACTTAGTGCTACTGAAACTACAGCTGCCGGAGCTTGTACTTGTAACCAATCATCTTCAATAATTTCTACATTCAGCTTTTTTAATTTAATCGTAGCTGTAAAATTATCAACAATGTCATTAATCAATTGACCCACTTGGGTTCGTTTTAAATCTTTGTCTGTTTTTTGTTCTTTTCGGGCCAACAACAGTAATGTCTCTGTCAATTCAGCAGATTGTTTAACAGCCCGTTCAATCCTACTTAATCTTAATTTGGTTTTTTCGCTGATGTCATCTTGTGCCAAAATAAGCTCAGTTGTACTGGTGATAATAGCTAGAGGTGTTCGTAATTCATGACTGACATCTGCATTAAATTCTTTATCACGGTCAACAAACTCTGTTAATTGTAGTGCATAATCATCTAATGTTTGAGCCAGTTGACCCACTTCATCGTTTGAAAAGTGTTGAGATAATTGTTGTGGATTTTTGCCTTGTTCTTCCACCATTGAAGACAACAAACTTAATGGTTTAAGTATTTTTTTTGAAGCGATAATAGCCAAAAAATAAGCAATGATTGTGAATAAGACAAAGACTCCTGCCAATGATGAATACACCAAACGGTTTTCATTCGGCGGAGTTGTTACATCAAATATGACATAGCCCCACACTTCTTTACCATCAACTATGTGGCGTTTGTTTACTGCTACTTTTAATTGTTTCCCATTTTCATTAAGGTCATGAATCCCATCTTCTAAATCTGCGTAACTTAAAGGCAATACTAATGCTAATTTTTCTGGATAGGTTAAAAGTCCTTTAGGATTCGAAGCAATGGGTTCACCTTGAGTGCCTTTGGGATCCTCGGCAAATTTATCCATGTATTCATCTAAATTACTTTTAATCGATTCGCCAATTAAATTGGTACTTAGATTCTGACGAATGGTTAATGCAGTGGCTGCAAACAAAGCACCCAGTAAAGTACTGAGTGCTAAAAATGCAACAATAATTCTGTATTTTAATCTATTACGAAACTTCATCCAAATCTGCTATGCGGTAGCCTATTCCATGGCGTGTATGTATTAATGATTTGTCGAAAGGTTTGTCTATGGTTGTTCTTAACCCATGGATATGTACACGTAAGGAATCACTGTCAGGCATTTCCTCGCCCCAAACCTTAAGCTCCAATTCGTGTCTCGGTACCACCCAAGGAGAGGCTTCCATTAAACGTTTTAATAATTTTAATCCAGTAGGGTTCATTTCCAATGTTACGCCTGCTCTTTTTACAATTAAGGTATTGGTATCATATTCTAAATCATCAACAATTAATACCTTTTGTGCGCTATTACTGCGGCGATTCGACAAGACCGTAACACGGGCTTCTAACTCCTGTAATGCAAAAGGTTTAACCATGTAATCATCTGCACCATATTCAAAACCTTTTAGTTTTTGTTCCAATCGGTCTCTGGCGGTCAACATGAGTACGGGGGTTGTTTTTTCGGCTTCTTTTCTGAGTTTTTTACAAACATCTAATCCGTCCATGCCAGGTAACATTAAATCCAATATTATGACATCAAAGTCATTGGTCACTGCAAAATGTAATCCGGTGATGCCATCAGCAGCGTAATCAACTATGTGTCCTTTGTCTTCAAAATAGTCAACTATATTGGCAGCGATATCGGTATTGTCTTCAATTACTAATATTTTCATTTTTTCTCCCTAATGCGAGGTAAAGTTTTTTTAATTGCTTATATTAATTTTGATACTTTTTATTCTGAGACTAGCTTATTATCTCATGTTCGTATTCTTATATTAATTAAGCGGTCATATTTATTATTTTACTCAAATGAGATTTGAGATTTGTATGCTGTTAAACTGAGCTTTGGTCTCTTACATCAAAACATCTGGCTTAACAAAATTGAAGTTAAAAAAAACCCAAGACAAGCTTGTGCAAATCTTGGGCTAAATAGATGCTATAATCTTTTTCGTAATCCTAATTCTGCATCTGTATCTAACTTAACTTGGTTCCCATTGTACTAACATTTCTGTTATGGTTTCGTTAAATGTAGTTAATGATTTCGTTAAATGTATTATTTTTATCTAATTTTCTGCATTTATTAGTAATAAAGACACGTATCTTTAAAATAACTACTCTTCAATATACTTTATAATTAAACTTCAATGTTACGATTTACAATCATTTTTTTGGTATTGGTCATTTCTTTGTTTGCATTGGAATTATTCGAGCCCATAAACCAACATGTCATTAATCCATTTACCAGTCTGCTAGCAACGGTTAGTTCATTTATTATGCAACTTTTTGATGATGATGTTTTGGCAACGGGAGTTATTCTTTCAAGTAAAAGTAACTCTACAAACGCTGTGAAAATAGCAGCAGGTTGTAATGGAGTCGAAGCAGTCATTATCTTATTCTCTGCAATATTTGCCTTTCCTTCACAGTTTAAACACAAAATCTATGGTTTTGTACTCGGCTTTTTTGGCATTCAATTGCTTAATATTGTACGTATTATCTCTTTATACTATTTACTACAATGGGATAAAAACTGGTTTGATTGGTTTCATTTGTACCTGTGGCAGGCTTTGATAATTCTTGATGCGTTAATCATTTGGTTGTTGTGGCTAAGATATTTACCAGTAACTCAAACAACCAATGGTGAAAAGAACACCAATGATAAGGTTATTGATAAAGTAACTGGCTCAATTATTTAATTTAATCTTAAAAGTAATCACTTGCCACCACATCACCCAATCACCCATAAAACTATATAATGGGTAAGTGAATGTGGCAGGTCTGTTTTTTTCAAACACAAAGTGTCCAATCCATGCAAAGCCATATCCGATTATAGGAAGACTCAAAAGTAATATATATTTTGAAGTGATCAGTGAATAAAAAAAGACCACAACAATTAAAGTGGTACCAATAATATGCAGCAATCGACACATAAAGCTTTTGTGCTCATTAAGATAGAATGGATAAAACTCTTTAAAACTTTTGTACTGTTTTTCTGACATGCTTTATTTTACCACTTTTAAAAAACTTTTTTTATCGGCTTTCTTAATATCTGTGGTTTTCTTAGCACTTTTCTCAGTACTGGATTTTTCTTTGTCCGTTGATTTTGGAGGTTCTGGAAATTCATCATTATCACCAAACATCATACCTTGACCGTTCTCACGTGCATAAATGGCCAATATGCTGTCCATAGGAACAAATAAATTTTGGCTAACACCTGAAAATCTTGCATCAAACAAAATGCCTTCGTTAACCAATTCTAAATTTTGTGTCGCTCCAAATGATATATTCAGAACCACTTTTCCATCTTTCGCAATGCCAGCAGGTATTTGCACTTCTGGAAATTCTGAACTCACCAACACAAGCGGGGTGCAGTCATTGTCACTAATCCATTCGTGTAATGCTCGAATTATATAGGGTTTTGATGAGTTCATGATTAACTAATGTCCAGATTAAAAATCAAAACGCATTTCACGCTCGGCCTCAGACACACTATCTTTAAAAGCTTCTTTTCTAAAAATCATGTGCGCATAGGTTCTGATAGGCTTAGGTAATTCTTCCCAATCCAAACCATAATGTTCTAATCGCCATAAGAAAGGTGCTAAACATGTATCAACTAAAGTCATATCATCACTTAAGAAAAATTTTGTTTCAGAAAACAACTCGACAGATGAATTCAACTTTGCTGTTAATTCATCAATGGCCACTTGCTTTTCCTCTGATGTGCCATTTTCTAATACAGGAATATAACTTAACCAATCTTTTTCAATTCTATAAGTATAGAGTCTCAATTTAGCTCTGGTCACTGGATCAGGTGGCATAAGTGGTGGATCTGTCTCTTATACACATCTGACGCTGCCGACGATCTACTCTGTGTAG
>CAJXVJ010000182.1 GCA_913061105.1 uncultured Alcanivoracaceae bacterium
TCGTCGGCAGCGTCATATGTGTATAAGAGACAGGCACAATCCACCAAATCATTGGTCAGTTTTTCTACTGACTGATCTAATTCCAATTTTTGAATAATGATATCTTCTTTGGCGACTTCATAAAGACCATCCGATGCCAGTAATATTATTTGATTTTTTTCAAGAGTGCCTTTATTTGTTGCGACAGAAATGGCTTTTTTATCAATACCAATGGCTTGAGAAATAACATTTTTATTGGGGTGGTCTTTAAACTCATCAATTTCTATGTGTCCAGCAACAAACAGTAACTCAAGGTAAGAATGATCCCTTGTTAACAGTTTCAATTCACCATCCCATAGATACGCGCGAGAATCACCAACCCAGGCAATTTCATAATCATATTGTTCAAACTTTATGACTACTACTGTAGTAGCCATGCCTTTATTGTTGCTTTCAGTTGAAATTTCAGACAAGATTACTTGATGTGCAGATTCAATTGCTGAGACTAAACTCATCCCTTCTTTAATGCCTTCTTGAATGATTTTGCAAGTCAATTTACTGGCAACTTCACCTTTATCATGTCCTCCAACACCATCTGCCACAATATACAGGCCTAAACTCTCATCAACAAGGTAACTGTCTTCGTTCAATTCTCTTTGACCAATATGGCTTTTGACAAAGTTTTCAAACATTACATTATTCCTATAACTGCTTTAGAAACAAATCAGCTATGATCTGAAATTGATTGGGATAATACTTATCTTCATAATGTATCGCTTCAAAAAGTTTATCCAATTGTTTTTGGTATCTCTTATCATCTTTTAAATCAATCGATAATGTTTCAATTCCCATAAAAACCTGCTCAGCACTAGAATAATCTCTAAATTTTCCTTTAGATGCATCAGATAAAAGGGTCTTTCTTAAGGCTTTTTTGTCATTAATAGAATATTTTTTATTAACAATGACTTGTGCATAAGTTTTGAGTGAACTGAGTAACTCTTGGGCTTTTATATTTAAACTATTTCTATTTGTTAAGCTGGCAGTATGCAATTGTTTAATGGATGAATTGAATTCACTCTGATTGAGATTAGGAAAAGTATTTAACAACGATGACAATACCACTAAAGCAGCATCATCTAATCGCACTGATCCAGTTGTAATATTATTACTTAATGGTTCAATTGGCCACCTTGATGGCGACATAGCTCTGTGGCAAGAATGACATTCATAAAAAGATAATTCTGGAAACAAACCATGTTGTTTAAATTGTTCTGATTGTAACAGCTGTAATTGATTATTAGCTTTAAATACCAAACCGCTTAACCACATATTAACACTGCTTATTGAACCTTTGCGTTTTTCATAATCTGCATCAACTTTATAGTGAGCTGGCTGTTCTTGAGAGAACACCTCTAGTTCAAAACTTAATCTAGGATGACCAGCTGCCATAATTCTGTGGGTGGCAAATTTATTTTCCGTGCCTAGATGGCAAGATAAACACAATTTGGCTCTATCGGCCGGTTTCTCAGATGGATATAAACCCAATGAAATATTTTTCTCATGTGTAGCTCCTGGGTCTTTGTGATCAGACAACCACCTTTCAGAGCCCCCATGACATGCTTCACATCCTACCCCATCAGTGATCTGAAATTTTTTACCACGTTTCTCAATGGCTACATTATCAGCATGACAATCAAGGCATATTTTTGCAGTATGGGCGGCTTTAAGCCCTAATTTCTTAGCCATGTTTTTAGAAGAAGGCTTGAGCAATGTCTTGTATGCCTTTGAATGGTCATCATCTTTTAACCAAGCCCTGTATTCAGTCATCATGACATTTTCAGTCTTATCTTCAACGCTTTTCCCATGACACACACCAGTGGAGCAACTGGCTACACCCATGTGCTTGTCAGGTGCATATTGAGGCAAAGTTTCTGAAATTACTTGAAAACTAATCAGTAGAATTATAAATATAAGAAATAATTTTTTCATCAGTCTTCTACAAACCATGGTTGACCATCTTCATCGATGTACATTTTTCTCATTTCTTCAAGATTCAATGGTCTTGAGCCTACCCTTCCAAACACTGCCATTTGCCCACCAGTCTCGTCAACTCCTCGATCGCGCTCTAAACCTCTTGATAAAGAATAAGCCGCTGATTTGGTTGCATAACTGGCAATTAACAAAGGATTGGGTTCAGGACTGAATCCATAAAACTTTGGCTGTAAACTGGGTGAAGTTAATTGAACTATTTTTAAGCCACCTACACCATCAGCGACATAAGCAAACAATGAAGCATTGGTTGTAGCTACAGTGACATCGTGCGCATCTACAATCTTACCATCAGCGTTATAATGCTGTAGCAGTTTCATTTTTTCTGGATTTTTAATGTCTATAATAGCCATTCCATCATTACCATTGGCAACATAAGCATAGGTTCTTGCCAAATGTAATTTACGTGCAGATTTTAAATTGATAATATTGTTTTCAATTAGCTTTGGAGTTTCTGGATTGGTTATATCAATCGTTTGTAGGCCTTTTGAATCTGTCACAAATACATATCTGAATTGAAGTTGAGCAGCCTGTGGTTGATCAAAAGCAATGGATTTTACGAATTTAGGTTGTGTTGGATCATTTAGATTCAGCACCACTAAAGCATTTTCTGTAACAACATAAGCATAATAGCCGCCTAAGACCATGTATTTTGCACCATTGAGTACTTGATTCTCATTCCAGGTAATGGCTCTTGAAATATTATTATTTAACGGATCGCCATCAGAGAAAGTGTTGGTATCAAATAATATCAATCCCTCTTGTGAGTCAGTGACCAAAGCATAATTATAGATTGGGTGAAAAGGTTGCTCTTGATTTGTTACCCGCATCAAATCGCCTTTGTTTCTATCTGGGTGTATCGGTTGATTTGTTGGGAGGACCACACAAGTAGCATTACTTGTACTAATATGCGCATCATGGCCCAAAGGACTGGCTGGAGCTGTGACTATTCTTTGTGATACGCCTTTGTTAGCAATAGATGCGACATCGTATACTTGTACACCTTTTTTGCCTTCTGCTACATATAAATACTCTCCTCTGAGTTGTAAACAATTAACCCTGCCTGTTTTATGAGCATAGCCATCATCAAGTTTTTGGCTTTTATTTTGGTGATCTTGAAAATAATCAGGATATGCATATTTTTGTAAATAACTTCCTATTACTGCCTGAGGTTCTTCCCATTCTGTGACCTCAACACCTGTGATGTGCTGCTCTCCACCAAGCCATGCATAATGGCCAATGAAATCTACAAATTTAGTACCATACATTAACAATTGAGCCATGATTGCATTATTATCGTTTTCACTGGAAAGGTGACAGTCATTGCATGTTTTGGTTTCTGTTTTTCTGGTTGTGTGTGGGAAATGTGGATTAAATGCTTGTGATGAAAAACCACTGGCAGCAACAGGAGGTTGTTGTAGATAGATTTTTTCACGGTTGGCATTTGTTGATGAAAGTACCAATGCTGAGGTAGAACGTACAGGTGCAAATTTTCCACCTTTTGCCGTTTCACGTTTTCCTATCAAAAACATTTGATCTCTAGCAACTTGGGGATTATAGGTGGCAAAGTTACGGCTCTCACCTCCTTCATAATGGTGTCTTTCAGTTTTGGCATTGGCTTCAATAGGTAAATGACACCCTCCACAACTGGTGGTCCATGAAGTATGACAGGCATAACACTCCATATCATCATATGAATGGGCCCAATCATCAACGGCTACTTCCTCACCCCATTTTTGGGATTCTGTGTCTTTACTCATGGTTTTGGCTTTTGCGGCTTTGGGATTATAGTGTGAGCTTTTGGGATCAACTGCATCTTTAATTAAACTGACTTTCCACTCTAGTTCTGGATCCATAACTGAACGTTGAATCAAATCATCATCAATCCATTCAAATCTTTTCTTACCATCAGGGTTTCTAATTGCTGATAAATCCATACCACCATCTAAAGCTGCAGGCCCTGATGTAAATAGATTTGGATAATCAGCCGCTGTGCCATGACAATCAACACAAGATATTTCTACTGCAGCCGCTACTTCACCATATAAATGGCCATTTCCATGCGAATCTTGACCATAATGACAATCAACACAGTGCATTCCAGCATCCACGTGAATGGATGACATATGCACGGCTTTTTTAAATTTATCTGGATCTTTGTCACTGACTTCAGTACCATTTTTGTCTAGTAAATTGCCTTCTCTATCACGTTTAAATATTGCCCTAAAATTCCAACCATGACCATGATAGTCTGCAAATTGTGTGTCTTGTAATTTTGGATTGAGTTCAGAGACTTTTTCAACAAATTCAATGTCTTTCCATTTTCCTCGTGGGGAAGCTCCCTCAGGATTTCTATCTAACACGGCTCTTTTTTCTTCTTCTGTTGGATATACTTGTTCTTCAGGCCACATAAATGGGGCATCAGATTCATAATCCCACATGGTGTAACCCAAATATGTATTCATAAACATATTGGGCTGATGCATATGGCAACTCATACATTGGCTGGTAGGTATTGCTCGAGTAAATTTGTGTTGTAATGGATGACCTTTCTCATCTTTACTGATGGTTTCATCTACTGTTTGTGTTTTACCAGTATGGCCAAATTCGGCATATTTACCAGAATGACGTGGGTCTCTGTCATTGGCATAAACAACATGACAACTGGCACAACCTGATGAACGGTAATCTCCAGGTTGATCATTGGTACCCATAAACCAGGTATGTGGATCATTTAATCTGGTTTTTGTAATATTGAGTACTGGAATGGCTACACGTGCCCCTGTTCCAGGACCTCTATTTGATTGTTTTATATCAGGTTTTCCTGGTTTTTCAATCCTTTGTAATTGACCTAATGAATTAGGTAACCCGACTTCAGGAAATAAATTGGTGATATTTCTACCGCCACCTTCAAATACCCTAAAAACATCTGCTGGTTTAACTGTTTCCCATGCTGGCAATGGGTATAAGGCTGGTAAAATGCCTTTTTGTATCATATCTTCTGTTGGCGATATTGGAGCCATAAGCGCTACTCCAACCCCATCTCTGTTGTAGGCTTCACCTAATAGGTACCTTTTATAAGGCAAGATACCATTATTATATGAGGCACCACCCCATAACATGGCTGATGTTGCCATCATTGAACTCTCAGCTGCTTGTATTGTAGGTAAATGACAAGCGCCACAGGCCTCTCTCGCAATGCGGTAATCTGAAGGGTTAATAAAACGTATGAACTCTGGACTTTCTTCATTTAATAAGGTGTAAGTTCTCTTTGGGTTCGCACTAGATGGAAAATGCCATGCATCAGGATACAATGGCAATACATGGGCTTTTTCTAGTGTATGCAAATATTCCTCACTGCCTTTTGGTACATTTTTCTTAACATGGATATCAGCATTACCACCGTGACAATCTGTACAACCCAGTTTTATTGCAGGTGTTTCATGCATGGTTTTTTCATCAGTATTAACATGACAACTTACACATCCATCAGTTTTAGAAAGCATATCCTCCTTTGTTTGCGTTTTTGGAGCCGAAGAATAATTGGGATAGTCACGTTCAACTTTATGTGCTTTTTCAGATGCAATTGCAATGTTTAATGAAAACATTAACAGCGATAATAATTTTATTGTATGTGTATTTTTCATCTCTGTTCTCTTTAATAAGTCAGTATTACATTAAATAATAATGAGTCTGCGTCACCTTCCCCAAATAATTGTTCAAAACCATCACCCGCAAATAAACGGGCATATGAAAATCTTAAAACAACATTTTGAGAATTTAATGGTCGCCAGATAAAAGCAGCTGACACATCAACACCAATGTCTTTATCAATGTTACTCTGTTGTCTTGCCACTTCCAAAACTTCAGTTTTATCAAATCTCAAATAATTAGCATTCATTGAAAAGCTTAATTCTGGCAATAATTCCATGTCCATTCCTATACCCAGCAATCCAATTCCTGGATTGGTAAAATTAGATTGTCCATGTTCTTTAGATGTTCTCAGTGAATTTAATATACCATTTCTTGCTGACAAAGCCACTTTTCCACCTCCAATCAAAGGATTAGCTTGTCGTATCCAATAGCTGGTATCAGCACCTGCAAATTGAGGATTTTCAAAAATCGCATCAAATCCTTGGGATTTATCATCATAAGGATCATCATCACCACTGCTATAAAGAAAGGATGCACTTAATCGCACCCAATCGAAATCCATTGAAGCCTCAGATGCTAAAAAGTAGGCACCAATATCAGATTTTTCATCATTAAAAGTTCCATGAGATTCGTCACCAAATACGTAATATGCCGAAGTGGTTAAGTTTAATCGACCAAAGTGACCATCTCCATTGTATCCAAAATAGGTCACATCATATTCTCTAGGTCTCTCTGTTCCTAATGAAGCTGGACGCGCTAAAAATCCATTGTTATCATAGAATAAGTCCGTTTCTCTGTTGCGGTTATGAATAATGGTAAATTGAGAGAAAAAACCCAAACGCGGTTTGTCTTGTAAATATAGGTTCGCGATAAATAAATCATCATCCCTTAAATTCACACCAGCATCATTTAAACCACTGTTAGTGTCTTTTTCCATGCGCCTAAACAAGGCCAAATTGTATTGGTATTTGTTGTTATCTCTGGTTCCAAATAAACGTACTCCAAATGGTGAATCTTGAAACAAAAATCCTCTAAAGTCACTGGAAAATGGCTGTATCCCAAATCGAATGCTATCAAAATCATAATTTGAGGACACGTTTCTTAGATGCTTATCGAAAAACAAAGCTTGTATACCCACATGTTGATCAGTTCTGGTCTGACCTTCATCAGGATCTACATTTACTCCAAGAATTTCTTCAATTCGTGTATGGTTATAATTAAAAACGGGGATGAATCGGTATTCATAATCCGGTGGTTTAAATGTGGTATCACCTTTATAATAGACAAATTCTAAAGCCAAATTTTGATTTAATAAACTTTGTTGGTAATCCCCAAAAACATCTAAATCACCTGGATTATTACTACTTTGCAATCCAACTGGAGTTGCCACATCTCTGTCTTCATATACTGTATCAGAAATGATTCCTAAATTAAAAAACCAATCTTCACCATGTATGGGTTTATCTGCTTTTAAAACGTTTTGATTGTATGGATCGTACCATCTTTCTTTATAACCTAAAGTTTCCACAATTCTCCACCTATCCGGTATTGGTATTTTGGCTTTGAAATCACCCGAAACTGGTCGGGGTATGGGAGAGAATGAACGTGCCCGATAAGTGCGTATTTTTGTAGGTTCTTTTGCTTGAACTTCTACAATTTCAGCTTCTCCTGTATCTGGATTAACTTTCACTTCTTCAAAATTACAGTCACGATTATTGCCACCGGGTCTCCTGCGACGTTTTTTACTTGTATCTTTATCTTGGCTGTCTTCACAATTTTGATTGGCTTGGTTTGTATCTGATTCTTGTGCCCTTGCTTTTTCTGATATTGCAATATTAAAAAATAAAAACAGTGTAATGCTGTCTCTTATACACATCTGACGCT
>CAJXVJ010000183.1 GCA_913061105.1 uncultured Alcanivoracaceae bacterium
TTTCTGCCTGTCTCGTGGCTCGGAGATGTGTATAAGAGACAGGTTGTTAAGTAGTTTAAGTATTTTTCTTCTTCGATTTGATTCGATAAGATCTTATTGCTATATAAAAACCCAATGAACGACCTTGTAGGTGACTCTATCAATGGAACAAATGTATAAGATTTTACATAGATATTATTAAAGGGTTTATATGGGCGTATAAGATTGGGAAGTATGCCTGCTTGAACCAATGAAGATTTTCCACAACCGCTTTGACCTAAGATCATTATTAAGCAGGATTGGTGCACTTTATTCTGATCAATTAGTGCCAACACATCAGATATTGGCTTGTTTCTGCCAAAAAATATCTCTTTTTCCTCCTTTGCGTATTGTTTTAATCCTTGAAATGGCGCTTTATCCAACCAATAAGGTTCAATACTTGATTCGTGTGATTGAATTTTTGTCACTTTTGCAATGACTGAATATCCTCTCTTTGGAATTGTCGCAATATAAATTGGCTTTTTAGATGAATCCCCTAATGCTTTCCTTAATTGAGCAATACATTTATGAATGGGATTATCGCTGATAAATTGATTCGGCCAGCATTGTTTTATCAGTTCATCTGAACTAATAATTTTATTCTGTTTTGCGCATAATAATGTCAGTACTTCTATCAATTTTGGTTGAAGAGTTTTAGTACAAATGTCGTTTTGGATTTGATTTTTTGCAGGATTTACTAACCAATCACCCATATAGAATGATTCTAGTTCTAATAGTTCTATCTTTGACATTTCAAAATGAGTAACTTAGTGGAGTACTATTAATCTACATCTAATCAATAATTAATACCAGAAATATTTAACAAATCATAACACTCTTTATTTTTTTATGTTTTTTAACTTTAGATATATATTATTGATATTAAACAATATTTTTTACATGGGAAGGTTTTGGTAAGAAAACACAATATATCAGTAAGGACTTCATTTCGTGAGAATGTCATCATACAAATGCGTCACTATCCCACAAACCCCACGAGGTGAAAAAATGAAAACGAAATTATTATTTCTATTAATCTTTAATTTAGGTTTAGCTATGGCAACTGGCAGCTACACCAATATTGATCTAAGTTCCACAGTACCCACACAAGTCACTGGCGGCAAAAACGCTAGCAAACAAGATTTGGCTACTTTTGCTTGGCAAGAATTTGTGGCTTTAAATTGGCCAGCAGCAGTTGATGATTCAATTGTAGTTGGGTCATCAGGATATTTAAGAGGGCAACCATCCGATAGCACATTGGGGTCTACAGGTTCTGGTGGCACGCTTGTTTGGCATACCTACCATCACAGAGTAGAGCTCTATCCCTACAACCCACCATCAGGTAAAAATGTCTTGCCTGATATTAACTTTACACCCAATTATGTTTATCCGAGTTATATTAATATTACAAAAGCAGACAGTACTACTGACTTAACTTTATTCAACAATTTAGATGAAGCCAGTGAAATTACTTTAGCAAATATGTATTACAAGCCATTTGTTGTGAACACACAAAATTTAAGAGAACAACATGGTTTTGATGCCAGTCACGATGAGATGTCTGATATTAATGATGCTGCCATTAAAGCGGGGATTGTCTATGAGGCAAAAGCCAATAATGTTATTTACAATTATGTCAACAGCAACGGATTTCAAGAAAAATCTGTACGAGATGCAGCTGCAGCTGAAACACTTAAAAAAATCACCAATATGCCCTATGACAGTGCCAATACATTTGAATTTCCTAGTGGGTCAATTGAAATAAAAGCAACCTGGAGAAGATACGACAGTAGCGTTGATAACCTAGATAATTTTATATGGCAAAACGGTATTTTTTATACAGGAACTAGTCCAAATTTTACTGCTAACAATGCAAAAATGTTACTTATTGGACTACACATAATACAAAAAACACCTAACTTTCCTAGCTTTACATTTGCCACTTTTGAACACAATAGTCTAGAAAAAGATGGGTTTATATTTAATAACTCCAACCCCATGTCGACAACAACTCCAGGTGTGGACAGAAAATTACCTGATCCTGGAAACATAGAAGCGGTAAGACAATTTGCCATACCTGGTCCTGGCAGAGCTTTTGATTTACAAACTTTCAACACCAATGTACAAAAACAAATCACCAGCCAATTCAGTAAAGGCGGTTTTCTTGCCAATTATCAATTGATTGGCATACAAGCAGAAGTGGTCGATAATCCAACCGCATCTGTGCCACCTCAAGAGTTTTATTTATCTAATTTTGCAACTGAAACCAATGATACATTACAATTTTTTCAAGGGGGGTTAGCAAAACCCAATCAAAATGTTCCAGACCCTAATACACAGGCTGTTCACACATTAAATGCAACCACTGGAAAATTTTCAGCACATTCTGCAGGTGGATGTAAAGGGTGTCATGGCGCACAAGCACAAAATATAGGCTATGATTTTAGCGTGATTGCTGCCAAAGGAAATTTCTTAAGCCCTGAAGCAATTGAACCTTATCCTGGTGGAGCCATAGTCAAGCAAAACCCAGAAGGATTCCCATTAAAACAAAGCAATTAATCACCCATTCCAAAAAGGAGAAATAAAATGCAAGACACAATTAACAACTATAAAGAACTACAAGCTCTTTTAAATTCATTCGTCGGAGTGAATAATTTAACCCCAGGACTGGCCCCTCATGGCGTTTTCTGGAATACATTAACATATGAAGAGTTTATTACAGGAGATGTTCCCAATTTGGGCGTCCCAATTCTTGTTGTAGGCAACTCTGCAGAATCCAATTTGATTCAAGTGCTCAAGGGCACATCAAGTCAATTTCCACCGATGCCTCAACCCAATCCTCCGTACAATGCCAAAACACCGACGCAAGATGTTGTGATTAGTCAGATCTCAGCTTGGATCGATGCGGATTGTCCAAATTAACTTGGATTGGCATTCTAGCTTGGGATAGATCCCACTAATCCCACTAAAATTTTACTCACAGAAAATAATGAAGAGAAATTAAAATGAACAAATACAATTATAGAATACATCCTTCCATTGGTATTGCCAGAGTTGGAAACAGTGATGAATATTACCTTGGACCAGAAACAGTTGCGGGTTTGAAACAAAATAGCAGTGACACGCAAACTGGTGGATTACCGATAAAACCAAATTCAGAATCTACCACCATAACCAGCTCTGATCTTAGAGATGCCAATGGCGCTTTTAAAAAACAAGCAGCCAGGTTTAAGATTTATCAATATGCTTTAGAATCGAGCCAAGAAACTTATCCTATGGACTTACCAATTCAAGATGTTCAAGAAATAAAAGTTGGCAGTGTCATTGGTAATAAAACTGTAACAAATATTATTTGGACAGTTCATGTTGCCAACAAAAAGGCCAATACTTTTGTTCTGGTAGAAGATCCGACTCAACCAGAAGGCATATCAGGCTATGAAAACAACCAATTACCACCCATTCGAAATGCTGATATCAATGATCCAAATGCACCACAACCTTCAGATAAAGTAGCCGTCCTAAATGACCCATCACGGGTTAAGAAATTGACCATAGACCCTGGACCAAGGGTTGTTGATGGCACAAATAGTGTCAGTATAAATTTTGATAACCAAACAGTGGCCAGTTATTTTGATGTGAGCCAATCAAAGGTTGTATCTATTCCCGACTATCCGATGTCATTCCCACAAGACAGCTTTGATGATTTAGATTGCCCAACTGGTGCAATTGATACTCTGGGAGAGATTCAAACGGATCAATTCGGCCGTTTACTAGTCACTGGAGGCAAAGGCAGGGCTTGTTCTTGGGGGCAGCATAAACTCACTGGAGATGTGAATAATAATCAATGGTTTGATGACGCTTCTGATGGTCCAGTGACAGCCGTTTTAGAATTTGATGATGGCACTTATGAAGAAGTAGATGCTGGTGCTTGGGTAACAACAACGGATCCTTCATATGCACCACAAACATTAAACATCGTGCCTTTATTTGATGACATTTATAATTCTTGGGTTCAGCAATTGGATTTATCTCCAAACCTCTACGCAAATGGTGCTTATCTTGATTCATTTACGCCATATTTTGATGATAATTTAGATCCCATATTTAAAAGTGTCGCTCTGCAAAGATGGAATATAAATTTAAATAGCTACGGCATAAGTGCGCATGATAATGTTGGGGAAATTACAGCCAATGATGATCCCACACAAACTGGTGTCTTTTCCCGTGTTCGCAATCCAAATATTAGTAGTCAATTTGGCGAAGGAGGATATATGCCTCTGGCTTTAGGAGACGCCAATGAAAGTTTTCTTGCCGTTACCGATACTCAATATTTTTATATCAACCAATGGAACAATAAACAATATAATCCTGGTACCGAAAATAAACTAAACCCAGGGGAATTATTAGATAAAAATATTCTAATGAATTGTTTGGGAGGGCGTTTTAGCCCAGGAATTGATTTAACATTTATCGTTAGACAACCAGATTTGTATATTAAAGATTGGGCCACATCAGGCCAAGGGCCATTTAGAATTAAACCCTATCCATTAAGTTACAATAACCTGAATTCTGAAACGCCGTTACTGACAGAAGGCTATATCCCTCTTCATACTGGCAATGTAGGATTAGAACCAGGTGATTTATCGAAGTTTATGGCCATTCCATGGCACACTGACTACAATTCTTGCGCCACACATCTGCCCTCGCCAAATCCAACGGGAAATACCAACTTATTTTGGTCTTGGCCTGCCCAACGTCCTGTTGCTGTTTATGTGGCTACAGAAGTGGCCGCTAATGGTGGCAAATTAACAACTTCAGATGGTCAGGAACTACAAAAGTGGTCAGTTAGAGGCAAAGGTACCAGTACTAACAAAAGTGTTGCACAAGATTGGGGAAGATACCAAGAAAGCCTAAATATGATTAAAAACTGGCAAGATATTGGTGTTGTCATGCAAGGTGACTCAATTGACCCTGAACAAGGTGGACCAGCAGATGCCAGTTATTATTTAGAAGTCTCGAGCTTGCTCAAAGAAGGGGAAGATCCTACAAATGCAGTAGAGCCTTACCCAAATATCAATAATTCTTTGCCAAAACAAAGTTAATGAACGTCAGTAATAAATATGATGTCATCATCATTGGGGGAGGGCCAGCAGGTTGTGCAACAGCTTTAATGTTAAATAGACATTCGAATCTAAATATTTTAGTGATTGAAAAAGGGCATTACGCAACACAACGTGCTGGTGAATCCATTCCTCCTGATACAAGATTGTTATTTAAACAATTGCATATTTGGGAGGAATTTTTAAGTGACAACCATGATCCATGTCTTGGTAGCCGTTCGGCATGGGGAATGCCTGAACTTGGTTACAATGACTTTATGTTAAATCCAATGGGTCATGGCTGGCATTTAAATAGGCAAAAATTTGATCAGTTTTTATGCCATCAAGTTCAAGCTTGTGGAATCGATTTTTTACAAGATACCAAAGTGTATAAATCTGGATTCAAGAACAAAAAACACCAAATATCTATTAAAGTCAAAAATGGATTCACCTTTCAAATTGAATCATCATTTGTAGTCGATGCCAGTGGAATTAATAGCACTTTTGCAAAGAGAAATAATTCGAAAAAAATCACAGATGATGAAATGGTGTGTATTACCAGCTTTTATCAACGGCGTAAAAACAGCCTGCCTGACAAATTAACATTATTAGAAGCAACAGAATATGGCTGGTGGTATGCCGCTCATCTTCCAGAAAATAGAATTGCTGTTGCTCTCACATGCGACAAATCATTTTCAAAATTCTATAAAATCAATCAACATAAAAATTGGATCAAACTATTAAAACATACCACAAAAAACATTTATAAAAACATGCAAAGTAGTCAATATATACAAAACAGCATTAGAATAAATTTAGTGAATTCTTGTGTCTTAGATAAAATAGCAGGACAATCTTGGTTAGCTACTGGTGATGCTGCCTGTACTTTTGATCCTATCTCAGCAGGTGGAATATACAAAGCTCTGACTCACGGAATATCAGCAGCCAAGAGTATTTGTCAATATTTTGATGGCAAGGTTATGTCATTAAATAATTATGAAAAATTGGTTAAATCAGATTTCAATTATTATTTACAAAATAAAACCCATTTGTACCAACTTGAAAATAGATGGCAGAATTCGCCATTTTGGAAACACCGACAAACTTATAAAAAATCTGATGGTGTTGCCCATCGCCAAATTGCAGACTTAACTTTATAAACTTCATCTTCCAGAATAAAATCGACAGTAAAATTTACCATGTCTGCGCGAACAGAAGTCAGGATACTGGCACTTTCCATCGGCTTTCCGCCCATGGCTGCAGCAATTTGTACAGTGACATTTTGATCATCCTTCCATTGGACATTACCTATCGAGGTAAATACATGCAATGTTTTGTGTCGCATTAACTGCAATTGGATGGTGCGTTTTATATCTTTGATATTTCTGCCGCGCTCATCACTATAGTCTTCACTGATGTATTCAACAATATCGCCCAGTTTTCGTGCTTCAAAACTGGCTTCAAGTTGATTAATTGAATGAGATAAAACCTGTTCTTTTGTAGCCTCACGATCTCCAGTACAGCTTATTAAGTAGAAGAACAGGAATACTGAAAATACATATTTAAATACCATTTTAAACGCCTAATCATTTGGGAAGAATTCTATTATATTATCATTTATAAATTTGTGATTGGGAATTAATAGCAAATTAGTATAAAGCTTATTTCTATATGGATCATTTCCATAAAAATTTTCTAAAGATAATTTACCATTCATATCATACTTGTGTTGAGAACATTTTTCATAAATTTGTGCATATTGATCTTTATTTTTATCAATAGCATCTTGAAAAAACACAATATTTAATGGGCATACTTGATACGGACTTAATATAATAAACACAAAAAATTCATCTTTAATAGATCTTAAGTTTTCATCTAAAACCCCAATATCATTCATCAAGTATGGTTTTAATTGCTGAATTATATCTTTATTTACATCTGATTTTTTATGTTTTGGGTGCCTCTTATTAATCTCATTGAAATCTAATTCTGTTCTTTTATAAATGCCTATTGGTAGCCCATGCCAAGAGACTTCTTTAAACCTCTTATTCTTTAAATCTGATATGTCAACTTGAATAGACTTCACTGATTTTGCCTCTGCAACTTGCAAATACTGAGGCTTAACAGGGTCAATCGAATATATACTAACAACATAATAAGCCAGGATAAACAGAGCCATAAACACAAACAAACCTTGGGTAAATTTTGAAAATTGTGAATAAAGCGTCACATTTTCCCTGCCATCAGATATTAACTCATCTTTTTTTGAATCTTCATCTATCATAAATTTATTTTAGATCTTACTTGATCTATAGATGCTACTCGATCGTATGAGTCGCTCATAATTTGAATGGTAAGTATAAATGAAGAAGTATTTTGCTGTCTCTTATACACATCTCCGAGCCCACGAGACAGGCAGAAATCTCG
>CAJXVJ010000184.1 GCA_913061105.1 uncultured Alcanivoracaceae bacterium
CTGCCTGTCTCGTGGGCTCGGAGATGTGTATAAGAGACAGACTAAAAAGCAGTAAAATTATGATTTGTTAATGAATTTAGTCTAAATATGGTGTTTTTATTGATTTGAAGTGCCATATTTGTATTGTAATAATTGCTAAATAAAATATTTGGAACTAAAATCTCATGTTCCATGTCATACAAACAATAATTAATTAGGAAAACCAAATGTACAAAATATTATCATTAATGCTTCTTGCATTAAGCATTTTCACTATAAACTCTGTGAAAGCTGGAGAGCCAACAAGTGAAATAATTGCTGGTGTGAAAAGTTTAGCACCTGCCGCAGTTGTTTCATCAATGGAATCTACTCCAATTGATGGAGTTTCAGAAATAGTTATCGAAACAGGCAGAGGTGGTGAAGTCTATTATATTTCTAGTAATGGGAAATATTTGCTTAATGGCAATATGATTGATACAACTAGCAGAGAAGATTTAACTGAAAATAAAAAGTCAGGTATTCGTAAAGACTTGGTTGCAAAATTTACCAGTAAACAAAGGGTTGATTTTTTTCCGAATGAAATGAAGCACCACATAACAATCTATACTGACATTGATTGTGGTTATTGCAGAAAATTACACAATCAAATGCCAGAGTACAATGAATTGGGTATTGGAATATCGTACCTGTTTTTCCCGCGTTCAGGTTTAAATACACCATCATTCAATAAAGCCATATCAGTGTGGTGTTCAGATAACCAACAAGAGGCATTGACTAATGCAAAATCGGGTGTAGAGTTGGATTCTAAAACATGTGACAACCCAATTAAAGACCATTATATGTCTGGCCATTCTGCTGGAGTCAGTGGTACTCCTGCAATCATAACAGATTCTGGAAAATTGATGCCTGGTTATTTGCCTCCGCAACAATTATTAGAAAGATTAAATATGTTAGTTGCTCAAGAAACACAACCATAGTCTTCTAACAAAAAGATAAAATAAAAAACCGGCTTCAGCCGGTTTTTTATTGTCTACCAGTCTCTAAATATAAAAAATGAAATATTGTTAACTAATAGGCATGTAAAATAAAAGCTTGATAGTGCAATAAACTTATAAAAATGTTAATATTCACGATTCATGCGCTACTACTGATAGTAATCTCAAAATGCACAAAAAAGTCATAATATTGCAAGGTGATTCTGCATTAAGTCCATTTCGCCTTAAAAAATTAAATCAAAAAAACAACAATCAACTAAACACTGTTTTAGATGTTATTAATATATACATAATAAATCTTCAGCCTGATGATTCAATAGATGTTCCACAGCTTGAAAAAATATTAGAAGCCAAACATGTAGACAAAGAATATTGCTCTAAAAGTGTATTTATTGGCCCCAGAACAGGTACTATTTCGCCATGGTCTAGTAAGGCCACTGATATATTGAAAAACTGTGGGTTTGATTCTGTAATAAGAATTGAACATGCCAAAAAATTTATTTTTAGTGGCAATATTGATGTAAAAACTGAAATTCAGTCACATTTGTATGACAGAATGATGGAAGCAATATATGTTAATCCCGAAAGTCTAGCGGTATTATTTGAAGAACAAAAACCACAAATGGACGCTAAATTAAATATCTTAAATGCGCCAGAAGAGTTAAAAGACATAGACCGTAAACTGGGTTTGGCTTTATCTGAATCTGAAAGAAATTATTTAATAGACAGTTATAAAAAAATACAAAAAGAACCAACCGAAACAGAATTAATGATGTTTGCTCAGGCTAACTCGGAACATTGCAGGCATAAAATCTTTAATGCGCAATGGAAGATAGATGGTGAGGTTCAGGAAAAATCATTATTTTCAATGATTCGTAACACTGAGGCCAAGACTTCAGCTCCAGCAATTTCTGCATACAAAGATAATTCGGCAGTCTTTTCAGGTGGTGAATCTGTGCGTTGGTTGGTTGATGAGAATAAGCACTATTATGAAAAAAGTAATACCGCTGATATTTTAATTAAAGTGGAAACGCATAATCATCCAACAGCCATTTCTCCTTTTCCAGGGGCGGCAACAGGATCAGGTGGAGAAATACGTGATGAAGCCGCAACTGGTCAAGGCAGTCGACCCAAAGCTGGCTTAACTGGATATTCGGTCAGCCATTTACATATTCCAAATCATATACAAGAGTGGGAAAAATCAACACAGGGTAAGCCAGACAGAATAGTCTCAGCACTGGATATCATGTTAGAAGCTCCTATAGGAGGTGCCGCATTTAATAACGAATTTGGACGTCCTAATATTTGTGGCTATTTTAGAAGCATGGAAATAAGATCTGAAGACAACGAATGGAGGGGTTATCATAAGCCAATTATGCTAGCTGGCGGACTCGGAACTATCAATAATGAATTGGCCATAAAACAAGATACCCAAGCTGGTGATTATCTTGTGGTATTAGGTGGACCAGCTATGTTGATTGGTCTAGGAGGGGGAGCTGCTTCCTCAATGACCAGTGGGAGTAGCTGTGAAGACCTTGATTTTGCCTCGGTGCAAAGAGAAAACCCTGAAATGGAACGCCGTTGCCAAGAAGTGATTGACAGTTGTTGGAGTCAATCAAAAAATAGTCCCATACGATCTATTCACGATGTTGGTGCTGGTGGATTGTCAAATGCCATGCCCGAACTACTTGATGATGCAGGTTTGGGTGGGCACCTAGAATTGAGGAATTTACAAATAGACAGCAAAGCCATGTCCCCGATGGAAATTTGGTGTAACGAATCACAAGAAAGATATGTCCTTTCAATTAAGCCTGAAAAACTTCAACAATTTAAAGACATTTGCCAACGTGAACGTTGTCCATATGCCGTATTAGGTAATGCAACAACAAAACAGGACCTCTTGGTAACAGATAAGCATTTTGAAAATAATCCGGTTGACATCCCGATGGATTTATTGTTTGGGAACACTCCAAAAACAATTAAAAATATAGACAGAATTAAACCAAAATTAAAGGCATTTAATCTGTTAAATATATCGGTTGATGAAGCAATAGATAAAATTCTATGTTTTCCTACAGTGGCCAGTAAAAAATATTTAATTACAATTGCTGACAGAACTGTGTCAGGGTTAATTCATCGTGATCAAATGGTTGGACCTTGGCAGGTTCCTGTTGCTGATTGTGGAGTAACCATCCGAGATTATTCATCATTTTCGGGAGAGGCCATGGCAATTGGTGAAAAGGCACCATTGGCAATAATCGATGGAGCAGCTTCAGCTAGAATGGCTGTTTCAGAATCATTAACAAACATTGCTGCCAACAATATTGGATCCATGTCAAATTTAAAACTATCTGCCAATTGGATGGCAGCATCTGGACATGGCCGTGAAGATGAAATATTGTTTGATGCCGTCAAAGCAATTGGAGAAGAACTGTGCCCTGAATTAGATATTGGGATTCCAGTAGGGAAAGATTCGTTATCGATGAATACACAATGGAATGATGGGCAAGACAAACAAGTAAAAGCACCAGTGTCATTATTAATCTCTGCATTTGCTAATGTTCAAGACATTAACAAAAGCATCACTCCGTATTTTGATCGATCTGTTAATCACTGCATTTATTATATTGATTTGGCAGCAGGTAAGAAAAGAATGGGTGCCTCGTCATTGGCCCAAGTGTACAATCAAATTGGCGATCAAACTCCAGATTTGGATGATGCAAAAACGTTAAAATCATTTTGGGAAATATTACAAAGTGGAGTTGATGAGAAAATTATATCGGCTTATCATGATATTTCAGATGGTGGATTATTTGTTACTGTTTTAGAAATGTGTATTGCCAGCCAATGTGGAATGAATGTGAGCTTAGATTTCAGTTCGCAGAGTCCAATAAACATTATGTTTAGTGAAGAATTAGGAGCGGTGCTTGCCATCGAAAGCTCAAACAATGATAGGTTTATACAATTAGTGGATCAAAACAACTTGAGAATGAGTACCCATTTGATTTCGAAAGTAGATGATGTTTATCAGCCATTAAGTTTTAATCACCAAAATAATTGTATCTATACAAGCGACATAAAATCATTGCAGAAAAAATGGAGCCAAACCAGTCACTGGATGGCATCACTGCGTGATAACCCAAAAACATGTGACCAAGAATTTGACTTAATCGGCGAAGGTGATAAAGGACTTATAACAAAAGCGAATTTTGATTTCAGTCAATCATTTGTTGCACCATATATCAACCTGAAAAAACCAAAGATTGCGATATTAAGAGAACAAGGTGTGAATGGCCAGAAAGAAATGGCGATGGCATTTCACCAATCTGGATTTGAGTGCCATGATATTCATATGCAAGACTTGCTCGAAGAAAGAATAGATTTAATGGGCTATCAAGGGTTGGCAGCTTGCGGAGGATTTTCTTATGGTGATGTACTTGGTGCTGGCCGAGGTTGGGCAAACAGTATTTTATTTCACAGAAATATAAAAGCCGAGTTTGCCAAATTCTTTTCGGACAACAATAAATTTGCTTTGGGTGTGTGTAATGGTTGCCAAATGTTATCTTCATTAAAGGAGTTGATTCCGGGAGCAAATCATTGGCCAACTTTCTTAAAGAATGAAAGTGAACAATTTGAAGCACGGTTTTCTTCATTGCAAATAGAAGAAACCAATTCAATATTTTTCGCAGGCATGCAAGGAGCCCATATACCAGTGGCGATAGCTCATGGTGAAGGAAGGGCTGTATATGATGGCGAATCTTTCAAAAATTCCAGAGTTGCTGCCAGTTATATAAATAATAATGGTGATAGAGCGCAAGATTATCCATTTAACCCAAATGGGTCGCAACATTCAGTAGCAGCAGTGACCAACGATGGCGGTAATGTCATGATTATGATGCCGCATCCTGAACGTGTGTTTAGGGCCGCACAAATGTCATGGAGCCCGAAACAATGGCAGCAAAACTCACCATGGATGAGAATGTTTTATAATGCAAGGGCCTTTGTGAAATAATGCAAGAGAACAAAGACAAGCCAAGTAATACAAAATCGATGATAAGACAATTGATAGTGCATACACTGTTGTTTCTGCCTTTCTGTTTTTTTATTTGGTTTTATGCCTCGTCATTGTTAATTGTTCCAGTTAAATATTTACTGCAATTTGTTTTGTCGATGTGGCAAGCAGATTTGTTTAATGCGGTTACTCAAAATCAATACATGTTAACCATTGAGACTTTAATTTTCCCAAATACAACCTTTTCAGGACAAGGCGATAAGTTAGCAGTGTTAGATGTGATTGTTAATCCTATGATTTATGGTTATGGATTAGCTGTCATTTCTGCATTAATAATGTCCACTCCAAACATTAAAACTGGTAAAAAAGTTATGCAAATAACGATTGGATATGCCCTGGTTGTTCTTATTCAATCGTTTGGAAGTTTTTGGGAATTATTAAAACATTTGATTTTTTCAGCTGGCCCTGATGCGCAAACTGCAATATTAGATACGGGTTTATCGCCCAATTTTATAGCATTAATCTACCAAATGTCATATTTGATATTGCCATCGGTTGTGCCAATTGCGTATTGGATTATAATAAACAATAACTTTATCAGCGAAATTACTGGTTTAAAAAGTAAATCGGCCAGAAACTTTGAGCCACAACAATTGTCTGACAAACAAGAATAAGAAAAACTATTATGACTGAAGCACAAGCAATAACAGAAATTGATCAAAACTTAAATACGCCAGAGCCTAGCTTTGAGCAAAAGTTATGTCAATATATGATAGAAAAAGGAAGACTTAAAGAAGAAGATTTGATTCGTGGTGAAAGGCTGTATCAAGAAACTTTAAGCACTTCATTGGTTCCATTATTAGTAAGACTGGGTTTGACATCAGAAAGAGATGTTGCCACATCACTTAGTGAACTAATGGAATTAGAAATGATAAAGGAAGCAGACTATCCTGAATCTATTACCATAGAAACTGAATTTCC
The DNA here is from genome assembly GCA_913061105.1 of uncultured Alcanivoracaceae bacterium. Lineage (GTDB taxonomy): Bacteria > Pseudomonadota > Gammaproteobacteria > Xanthomonadales > Marinicellaceae > NORP309. The sequence continues at coordinate 5,968 of CAJXVJ010000184.1, forward strand.
ATTAAGGTTTATGACCGAGAATCTATTTGTACCTATTGCTGAGGATGCAGAAACAATCAAAGTAATCATGGTATATCCAAGTGATGACTTTACGGTTAAATCTATCAAAATGGCTTCACAAAAAAAATTAGATGTCCTCATAGGGTTGCCCTCTGAAGTAGAAAACGCCATAGAAAAACTATTTGGTGGCGGCCGCACGGCCATGGGGCAAATTGTTGATAATTTAAGTGATGAGAGTTCTGGTGATGAGGAAGATGTAGATCATTTAAGAGATTTGGCCAGTGAAGCACCTGTGATTAGGTTGGTGAATATTATTCTACAAAGGGCTGTAGAAGCACGGGCTTCTGATATTCATGTAGAACCATTTGAAAACCGATTGAAAGTGCGTTATAGAATCGATGGAGTATTGCAGGAAGTAGAATCCCCTCCAGCCAGATCTACAGCTGCAGTTATATCAAGAATCAAGATAATGGCAAAGCTCAATATTGCTGAAAGACGCCTACCACAAGATGGTCGTATTATGTTAAGGGTCCAAGGAAAGGAATTAGATTTGCGTGTATCAACAGTGCCCACCTCCTATGGTGAAAGTGTGGTTATGCGTATATTGGATAGGGAAAGTATCGTTTTTGATTTTCATCAATTGGGATTTACAGACCGCATATTGGATCCATTTAAGAGAGTATTGGAAATGCCACATGGAATCATGTTGGTTACTGGACCAACAGGTTCAGGTAAAACCACAACTCTTTATACTGCACTTGGGCAGTTAAATACAGAAGAACGAAAAATCATTACTGTAGAAGATCCTGTTGAGTATCAATTGACAGGAATTAATCAAATTCAAGTCAAATCTTCCATTGGATTAGATTTTACTTCAGCGTTAAGGGCGATAGTACGACAAGATCCAGATGTCATAATGATAGGTGAGATGCGTGATTTAGAAACTGCTAAAATTGCGATTCAATCTGCTTTAACAGGTCATTTGGTATTGTCAACTATTCATACAAACGATGCATCAGGTGGTATTACTAGAATGTTGGACATGGGTGTTGAAGATTATTTATTGACCTCAACTGTCAATGGTATTTTGGCACAACGATTAGTTCGGAAGCTGAATCAAGATACCATGCAAAAAGAAATTCTGCCTGCATCTATGGTAAAGAGTTTAAGGTTAAACGATTTAATAAAACAAGATGAATATGCTTTTTATAAGCCAGTAACAAGTGAAAATAACTTGACTGGATACAGTGGCAGGATGTCAATTTTGGAATTTTTAGAAATGTCTGATCCTATCAGACGCTTAATAATGGAACATGCAACAGCAGGAGAAATTCAAGCCCAAGCAATTAAAGAAGGAATGACTTCAATTTATGAAGATGGTTTATTAAAGTGTTTAGAAGGCAGAACCAGCTATGAAGAAATTCTGCGTGTCAGCCAAGATGGATAAGCTGGATTAATATGGCAATATTTCTGTCTCTTATACACATCTCCGAGCCCACGAGACAGGCAGAAATCTC
>CAJXVJ010000185.1 GCA_913061105.1 uncultured Alcanivoracaceae bacterium
TGCCTGTCTCGTGGGCTCGGAGATGTGTATAAGAGACAGTTCCTGTATAACTTGTCAGTTATGTAGTTTCTGTTCTTTAAATTAACTGGTATCTTAATTTTCTGAACAAATATCTCTACTTTATCATACTTTCCTGCTAAATATTCCCAAGCAGTGGGTGCTTTTGGCGAATATTTCAAACTCACTTGTAGTAAATAAGTCATTTGTTCGCCCATAGAACCCAATACAAAACCCAGACCACCAGTTTTTGGTTTGAGCAAATGCTTGTATTTTGAATGTTGCTTTTTGTGTTTTGATTCAGTAAACCGTGTACCTTCAATAAAGTTAAGAGACAGAGATGGGATAGTCTTTAAATTTTTCACAGGCTTTTCGTGTTACTTCTAGGTCTTTGCCTTTCATGTGTGGGTTTTTGGTTAAATAATCAGCACTGAACCTGCGCATAAATGGAAAATCTAATGCCCACCAAGCCAGGCCCAAAAGAGGTACATAGATGAGTTCTTTTTTAAGAAAAAACTTTAAAAACGGTATTTTATTATGAAATATATTTTGAAGAATTGGAATATCTGCAGCCGCTCTGTGATTACTGATAACCAAATACCAATCATTTGGGTCTAATTGATCTAGTCCTTGGACAACTGTTTTATTGCCATGAAGTAGTCTGTGTATCATGGTATTTAACCAAACCCAATTGCCAGCTATCCAGACTAAAAATTGAGACAAATATTTTCTTACTACCTTAAAAGGTATAAGAAACTTTACCAACGAAAACAACACCAATATTGGCACCCAAAATACAGTGTTAATAATGACGATAATTAATATAATCGTTCCTTTAATAAATGGCATTTGTTCCTTTTAGATTTAAATTTTTAATATTTTATCGAGTTTTTACCCATATTTCACTATTATTTGAGATTAAATCACATAAGTTTTCAATTTTTATTACACTTTTGATGCGCTTGCGGATAGAATATATCTCTTTATTCGAACATAGAGATATAATAAACATGAGCGACTACCTATTTACCTCAGAATCTGTATCTGAAGGACACCCAGACAAACTGGCCGATCAAATATCTGATGCGGTTTTAGATGCTATATTAGAACAAGATAAATCAGCCCGTGTGGCCTGTGAAACAATGGTTAAAACTGGCACAGCAATTGTTGCTGGAGAAGTGACTACCAGTGCTTGGGTTGATCTTGATGAAGTTGTCAGAAAAGTCATTACCGATGTTGGTTATGACAATTCTGATGTTGGCTTTGATGGACACACCTGTGCTGTTATGTCTTTATTAGGCAAACAATCTGGCGACATCAATCAAGGTGTTGACAGAGAATCAGCCAAAGAACAAGGCGCTGGTGACCAAGGATTAATGTTTGGTTATGCTTCAAATGAGACCGATGTATTAATGCCTGCTCCTATTACCTACTCTCATCGTTTGGTTGAACGCCAAGCTTTTGTTAGAAGAACAGGAAAGCTATCTTGGTTACGTCCTGATGCAAAAAGCCAATTAACTTTTAGATATGTTGATGGCAAACCTGTTGCAATCGATGCAGTGGTTTTATCAACTCAACACGATGAAGACATCACATTAAAAGATTTACGTGAAGCTGTTATGGAAGAAATCATCAAACCAGTATTGCCAAGCGAATGGCTGGATGCTAATACACAATACCACATCAACCCAACAGGAAAATTCGTAATTGGTGGCCCAGTTGGCGATTGTGGGTTAACTGGTAGAAAAATTATTGTTGATACTTATGGTGGCATGGCGCGTCATGGTGGCGGAGCTTTTTCTGGAAAAGATCCATCTAAAGTTGATCGTTCAGCTGCTTATGCAACAAGATATGTTGCTAAAAACATTGTGGCTGCTGGATTAGCTGACCGTTGCGAAGTACAAGTTTCATACGCCATTGGCGTAGCCAAACCGACTTCAATTAGTGTCACAACATTTGGGACAAATAAAATTCCTGAAGAGCAAATCGAAAGTTTGATCGCTGAACATTTTGATTTAACGCCGTATGGTATCATCACCGAATTAGATTTAATCCGCCCAATCTACCAAAAAACAGCCGCATACGGCCACATGGGTAGAACTGAAGAAGAATTCACATGGGAAAAAACAGACAAAGCCGCTTTATTAAGATCAGCTGCCAACCTATAAATACACATTAGAGAATATAAAATGACACAAGCAAATATTAAAAACTTAAACAAAGAAGATTACATTATTAAAGACATTGGTCTTGCAGAATGGGGTCACAAAGAATTTCGCATAGCTGAAACAGAAATGCCAGGCTTAATGAGTATTCGTGAAGAATACAAAGACTCACAACCACTTAAAGGCGCACGTATCGCTGGTTCTTTACACATGACAGTACAGACTGGTATTTTAATTGAAACATTACGTGCTTTGGGTGCTGATGTTCGTTGGGCTTCATGTAATATTTATTCAACACAAGATCATGCTGCAGCAGCTATTGCTGACCAAGGAATCCCTGTATTTGCTGTTAAAGGCGAAACATTGGATGAATATTGGGAATACACACACAGAATTATGCAATGGTCTGACGGTGGCACTCCAAATATGATTCTTGATGATGGTGGCGATGCTACCATGTTATTAATGTTGGGTTCTAAAGCTGAAAAAGATGCGTCTGTATTAGATAACCCAGGTTCTGAAGAAGAAATCTGTTTATTTAATTCAATTAAAAAGCGCCTTCCAACAAGTAATGGTTGGTATACAAAAGCATTAGCTGGTATCCAAGGAGTAACTGAAGAAACGACTACTGGCGTTCATAGATTGTATGAATTGGCTAAAGCAGGTGATTTACCATTTCCTGCCATTAACGTAAATGATTCAGTAACTAAATCAAAATTTGACAACTTATACGGTTGTAGAGAATCTTTGGTAGATGGAATTAAACGTGCAACAGATGTGATGGTTGCTGGTAAAGTAGCGGTAGTTTGTGGTTTTGGTGACGTAGGAAAAGGTTCAGCTCAATCTTTACGTGCATTAGGTGCTATTGTTATGGTTACTGAAGTCGATCCAATATGTGCTCTTCAGGCATCTATGGAAGGTTACAGTGTTGTGACTCTTGATGACGTTTGCGACAAAGTGGATATCGTTGTAACTGCCACAGGTAACTACAACATTTGTACTTATGAGCACATGGCTAAAATGAGAGACCAAACTATTGTTTGTAATATTGGTCATTTTGACAATGAAATCGATGTTGCTGGATTAGAAGAGAAGTGTGAATGGGACAATATTAAAGATCAAGTTGATCACGTAATATTTGAAGACGGCAAACGCATCATTCTTTTGGCTCGTGGCAGATTAATTAACTTAGGTTGTGGAACAGGTCACCCAAGTTTTGTTATGTCAAACTCGTTTACTAACCAAGTATTAGCACAAATTGAATTGTTTGTTGATGGTGACAAATACAAAAATGACGTTTATGTTTTACCTAAAAGATTAGATGAAAAAGTAGCGCGTTTACATTTAGGTAGAGTTGGTGCTAAATTAACTAAACTAACTGACAAACAAGCAGCTTATATTGGTGTTACACCTGAAGGGCCATATAAGCCTGAACACTATAGATACTAATATAGTTTCGTAGGGGAGCACCTGTGTGTGCTCCCGTAATGATTACAATATATTTTGGGCGGACACATAGGTCCGCCCCTACTTAAATTTACAACTGAGAATAAGACCATGAAAAAAATCAATTTTAGTTTCGAATTTTTCCCTGCTCGCACAAATGAGCAAAAGATTGTGTTGAAAAACACCCAAGAAAAATTACGAAAACTGGATCCTGATTTTTTCTCTGTTACTTTTGGTGCAGGTGGTTCAACAGTTGATGCCACAGCAGATACAGTTTTAGAATTAAAAAAACACAAAACGCCTTTGGTGATTCCTCACCTTTCATGTATGGGCGGCACACCAGATTCAATTAAGGTTTTGTTACAGAAATACTTAGATAATGACATAAAGAATATTCTCGCATTAAGAGGAGATGTTCCATCAGGCATGGGTTCTGTTGGCTATTTTCGTCATGCCAATGAATTGATAGAATTTATTAAAACTGAATTTAATGATGACTTTGACATTACTGTTGGCTGCTATCCTGAAATTCATCCTGAATCTACCACCAAAGAAACTGAAATAAAATACTTCAAACAAAAAGTAGAAACTGGTGCAAATCAGGCAATCACGCAGTTCTTTTTCAATGCTGATGCCTATTTTTCCTATGTCGATGAATGCCAAAAGAGTGGCATAGACATTCCTATTATCCCTGGTATCATGCCGATTACTAATTTTAGCAACATCAACCGATTTTGTGGGTTTTGTGGGGCCGAAATGCCACGCTGGTTAAAGTACAAATTACAAAGCTATGGTGATGACAGAAAATCAATCCAACAGTATGGCACTGAATTTATTACAAAGCTGTGCGAACAATTGATAGATGGCGGAGCACCAAGCTTACATTTCTATACATTAAATCGATCTAAAGCCACGCTTGATATAGCCAATAACCTTACGGGTCAATAATTCAACACTTAAGTTTGTTTAGGTTTATCACTCACAAAGTACAGCCATAAATAGCCACCAATACCAGCCATTAATGAAGCTATAAGAATGCCAGTTTTGGCCATTAAGATATTTTCATCTTGGCCTGCAAAACCCAATTCGGCAATAAAGATTGACATGGTAAAACCAATACCAGCCAATAAAGCCACTCCAATGATATGTGAAAATTTTGTTCCAACTGGCAACTGTCCAAAACCCAGTTTCAAGGTCACCCAACAAGCACCAACAATGCCTACTAACTTTCCAAAAATCAATCCAGACATAACCCCCATCGTAACAGGATGCATTAAGGTTTGACCTAATCCTGATAGGTCTATTGGCACACCGGCATTGATAAAGGCAAATATAGGAATCACAATAAAAGCAACCGGCATGTGCATACTGTGCTCAAGTCTTTGCAATGGTGCTTCTACTCTATGCACACCGTTTTCTAATGTTTGTACAACACCACGAAGCTTATCGTTTGTCATAATACTTTTTTCTGGTTCGTAACTGGCATCAAATTTCATCATCAGACTTTTGACTTTTCGACTGAATCGAACAGGATCATATTTTGGTTTTGCTGGAATTGTGAAAGCAGTGATAACACCAGCCAAAGTGGCATGAACACCTGATTTTAATAAGAAGGCCCACAAAACCAAACCCAATATAAAATAAGGCACTGGTTGACGAATACCGCCCATGCTTAAGGCAATAAGTGCTGCTAATACGATAGAGGCTCCTAATAAAGCTTCAAATACAATTTGATCAGTATAAAATAAAGCAATAACAACCACCGCACCCAAATCATCGACAATGGCCAATGCCACCAAAAATGTGATCAAAGATTTTGGGACACGATTTGCCAGTAAAGCCAATACTCCAATCGCAAAGGCTATGTCTGTAGCCATTGGGATCCCCCAACCTTTGGCTGCATCTCCTTCACTGTTGAGAAAATAATAAAATAATGCAGGAACAAGCATACCACCTATGGCCGCCATAATAGGCAATATGGCATTGCGAGGTGTAGCCAATTCTCCAACTAAAATCTCACGCTTAAGCTCCAAACCTACTAAAAAGAAAAACAAAGCCATCAATCCATCATTGACCCAATGTTGCAAAGATTTTTCAATGCCCCAGCCACCAACATTAAAACCCACAGGCGTGTGAATCATATGCGCATAAGCCACAGCAAACCCGCTGTTTGCCAAATATAAAGCAATAATTGCTGTCGCCATGAGCAATAAACCAGAAGTGGTTTGGCGGTGAATAAACTCTTCAAATGGTGTTAAAATCGTGTCGAAAGTTTTTTCCCACGGTGCGTAATTAATGCCATTGTTCTTGTTTTTTTTCATAATTTATTTATAAGTCTCTAAAAGTTTAGGTTTTTGTCGTGCTTTTGATGCTTGTTCCCATGCATAAGCTATTTTAATAAGTGTGGCCTCTGAATAAGCACCAGCAATAAAAGACAGACCAATTGGCATTTCATTAATAAATCCTGACGGTACAGTGATACTTGCATATCCTGAAACAGCAGCCAATGATGAGCTAGATACAAATCCTCCAAAATTGTCTCCATAAATTAAATCAATCATCCACGATGGTGTATTAGATGGAGCAACAATTGCATCAAGCTTGTGGTTGTTCATGATTAAATCTATGCTTTTTTCTTGGCTTAGATATTTGCTCTTTTTTAAAGATTTCAAGTAGGCTTCTTCAGTTAATTCGCCTTTGGCTTGTGCCTTTACAAAAATTTCTTGATTAAAATAAGGCATCTCTTTGTCAGCATGTTTACTATTGAAATCAATTAATTTTTGCAAGCTATTATATTCACCACCTCTGTTTTTTAAATAGTGATTTAAATCGTGTTTAAACTCATACAATAACACTTCATATTCCGCATCTCCAAAATTATTCAAATCAGGGAATTCCACATCAATCAATATGGCACCCTTTTGTTGCATAATCTTCAATTGACTTTCCATTATTTTATCTAATTTTTCATTCCTTCCAAAGTATTGTCTTGCTACACCAATTCTTGCGCCTTTTAAGCCACCATCAACCAGAGACTTTGTATAATCAATATTAAAATCTATATCACCTTTTTTAGACAGATTTACATTATCATTGTCATCTTCAGCCACCATCGCCTGTAACATAATAGCAGCATCAGTGACTGTTCTCGCCATAGGACCTGCTGTGTCTTGTGAATGTGCTAGTGGGATTATGCCACTGCGTGATAGCAAGCCCAATGTTGGTTTAATGCCCACTATCCCGTTGATTGATGATGGACAAATAATAGAACCATCAGTTTCAGTGCCCACCGCCACAGCGATGAGATTAGCAGATACTGCCACACCAGAACCTGATGATGAGCCACATGGACTTCGATCTAGTATATAAGGATTGCGGGTTTGACCTCCACGTCCTGACCAACCACTAGATGAACTCTCAGATCTAAAGTTAGCCCATTCGCTCAGGTTCGATTTGCCTAATAACACAGCTCCAGAGGAGCGCAATTGTTGAACAATAAATGCATCTTCTTTTGGTACCGGCGCATCTAGCAGTGCCAATGACCCTGCGGTGGTTTTCATTTTGTCTGCTGTTTCAATATTGTCTTTAATGACAAATGGAATTCCGTGCATTGCTGATCTTACTTTACCCTTGGCTCTTTCTTCGTCCATTTGTTTTGCAATTGCCATCGCATCTGGGTTTAATTCTAAAATCGAATTAAGTTTTCCATCTATTGTTTTTATTCTATATAGATACTTTTCAACCAATTGTTGTGAAGTGATTGCACCCGACTCCATGAGTTTTTGCATCTGGATTATTGACATTCTGTCTCTTATACACATCTCCGAGCCCACGAGACAGGCAGAAATCTCGTA
>CAJXVJ010000186.1 GCA_913061105.1 uncultured Alcanivoracaceae bacterium
ACGAGATTTCTGCCTGTCTCGTGGGCTCGGAGATGTGTATAAGAGACAGTCCAGAAGGTGTGCGTATTGGTGGTGAAAGTGTTCACAAACGCGCGGTTAAAGTCTGGGAAAAAAGGCAGTTCAAAAATTTAGATGACAACTGTGAATTGGGCACCCGCAATATTAAAGTGGCTTTGCGTAAATTGCGTAAATTTGCACGAACAGGTGTAGCAGATGAATTGGATTTAGATGACACCATTAAGAGCACTGCCAAAGATGCTGGTTTACTTAACATCAAGTTGGTTCCAGAAAGACACAATGCGGTAAAATTATTGATATTTTTTGATGTGGGTGGTTCAATGGATGAGCATGTTCGCACTTGTGAACAATTATTTTCAGCGGTAAAGACCGAATTCAAACATTTAGAATATTTCTATTTTCATAATTGTGTTTATGAAAATCTTTGGAAAGATAACGCTCGAAGATACGATAAATTTCTTAAGACCACAGATATAATCAATACATTCGGTAATGATTATCACGTCATATTCGTCGGTGATGCCGCCATGTCTCCTTATGAAGTGGCCTATGAAAATGGCAGCGTCGAACACAACAACGCCGAAGCTGGCAGCGTGTGGTTAAATCGAATAAGGAACAAATGGCCAAAAATAATTTGGTTAAACCCCGTTCAAGAAAACTACTGGAAATACACCCAAAGCACACAAATGATTAAAGAATTATTCGAAGATAAAATGTATCCTTTAACTGTTTCTGGCCTGACAGATGGAATTAAACATTTGTCTAAGTAAGTTTATTCAACCAAAATCATGCTAAAATTATCCCTTCTAACAAAACTCTAACAAACTACTGGCAGTATACTAACCCATTATTATTTATTTAAGATTATCATGCAGTCTCTTTAATAGATTTATGGTGAAACAAATGACTAGATTATTACAAACATTTATGGCGTTATTGACCTTGGTATTTTTTATCAATACCAATGCCAGCGATGCAAAAAAATACAATCCTCAACCGAAAGCTTTGGCATTTGATGTGGCATTGTCTGATGTCAGTATTATGGCAGGGTCTCAGCAGAAGGCCTATTTGAACATTAACATTACTGGACAACCTTCTGGAACAAGAACCAAACGCCCACAAACAAACATTGCGTTTGTATTGGACAAATCAGGATCAATGTCTGGTCTTAAAATGACACAAGCCAAACAAGCATTAGAAATGGCCATTTCAAGATTGCACGACAATGATGTGGCGTCCTTAATAGTTTATGACGATGAAGCCAAAGTACTGTGGCCGGCTGCAACCATGCAAAATCCAGCACAATTATTGAACACGATAAAATCCATTGGTGCGAATGGTTCTACTGCTTTATTTGCTGGCGTGACACAAGGCAGTTATGAAATTAAAAAATACTTAGATAAAAATAAAGTCAACCGCGTTGTTTTGATATCTGATGGGATGGCCAATGTTGGACCAAGTAAGCCGCATGAATTGGCAGAATTAGGCCGTGCATTGAGTAAACAAGGCATCAGTGTTTCTACTATAGGTTTGGGTTTAGGATATAACGAAGACTTAATGGCGCAATTGGCAGGGCACAGCGATGGCAATCATTACTTTGTTGAAAATGCTGACAAATTAGCAAATGTTTTTGATTCAGAATTAGGCGATATTTTCTCAGTTGTGGCACAAGATATCAATATCAACATCATCTGTAAAGGTGGGGTAAAACCGATTCGTATATTAGGGCGTGATGAAAACATATTTGGACAAAATATCAAAACTAATTTTAACCAAATATATGGCAACCAACAAAGACACATTACCCTAGAGCTATTAATTCCTGCTGGTCACAGCGGTGAAAAAATGTCTGTGGCTGATGTTATTATCGATTACAACGATGCAACCATCAAAAAACAAATTTCTCACAATAATCTGGTTGCAGTAACATTTACCGACAACCAAGAAATTGTTGAAAAAGACAAAAACCCATTGATTTATAACAATGTCAACGCTTATCAAGCCAATGAAATGTCAAAACAAGTGGTTGATTTGAGAGATAAGGGCGATCTTGAAGGCGCTAAAAAATTACAAAGTTTAAATATATCGACTTTGTCAAAACAAGTATCAAGTTCTAAATTTCCAAGCAAGTTAAAGGAACAATTAGAACAAGAAGAACAACTGCTAGACAGTTTAGATGATGCTAACTGGAACAAAGCCAGGAAACAAGTACGTCAAAAACAACACAGCATTGATACACAACAAGTTAAAAAGGACGACAACAATTAAAATCTAATATGTATAACAAGAGCAATTTATTATTACTGATTTTATTTACTTTAACAGTAGGTGTTGTTGGCTGGTTAGGCTACAAGTTAACCAGTCAACAAGACCAACAGATCAAAATGAGCCAAATAAACCGATCAGAACAATCTTTGGATCTGGTTCAAAATAATATTTCTAATTATCTCAATTCAAAAAAACAGCAATTGTCTGAATTCATAGATAAAACCCCATCTGAAATTGATGACAATATTAATAGAAATCCACTAATACACCATGTAATTATTTTTAATAAAGCCAAGGAGTTAATCTATCCAGATGATCTTTCTTCACAAAAACACATAATAGCCAGTCAATGGTTGGATTCAATCACAGTAGAGCAAGAAACCTCACAAAATCAAGTGACTAGAAATAATTGGTTTATTTGGTACGATCAACAAAAAGAAAAATATATTTTCTGGCAAGAAAATACCAATAAAATACTGTTAATTGAAATCAATAATGCCATGTTTATGGCAGAATTTATTCATTATTTAGCAGGACAACCGAATAGAACAGAGTCTGCATATTTACAAATCATTGACAATTCTGGCCGTATTTTTTATCAATGGGGAGAGTCAGATATATTGAACAATGCAGACTTTGATATTCAAAAAAGTTTGGTCTCACCCTTGTCAGGTTGGAGTTTGCGTTATTATTCACAGATTGAATCTTTATCATCTTTATCCAAAGGTCTGTTTCAAATTGTTGTGATTGGCATGCTCATATTGTTATCTATCATTACATTTATTTTAATAAAGTTAAAACAGAGAGAACAATTAGAAGCACAACAGCGTTTAAGTTTCATTAATCAGGTTTCTCATGAGTTGAAAACGCCACTAACTAATATCCGTTTACATGGGGATTTATTGGAACGCTCAATAAAAGAGAAGCCAGACAATCAGAATGCCCGCCAGTCAATAACAATTATTCAACAAGAAAGTGAGCGGTTATCTCGTCTAATTAATAACGTTTTGAATTTCAATAAACTAGAAAAAGACACGCTTAAATTGCACTATACAAATACAGATTTTAATGACTTGCTGCAACAAGCAATATTACCGTTTATGCCAGCTTTTGAACAGCACAATATTAATGTTGAAATTGACAATAAGGTGTTGGAATCTGTCACAGTTGATTCAGATGTGGTTAAGCAAATCATAGGCAATTTATTATCAAATATTGAAAAATATGCCAATTCCAGTGAAATCATTAGGATTTCATCTGACAATGATACAAATGGAAATATTAACATTATTGTACAAGACGAAGGCAATGGGATTCCAAATAATGTTGCCAACAAAGTATTTGAACCTTTTTATCGCATGCATTCTCACTTAACAGATGCTGCTGGATCAGGTTTAGGCTTGGGTTTGGCAAGAGAATTGGCAAGACTTCATGGTGGTGATCTTACATTATTAAAATCTAAACAAGGTGCCAAATTTAAAATCAGTATCGAGGATCAAAATGCTTAAAATACTTATTGTAGAAGATGACATCAATATCGCCTCAGGACTGGTTCAATTAATGCAATTAGAAGGTTACAATGCCAATGCAGTACATGATGGTAAACAAGGATTAGAGGCTTATAATCAAGGAAGTTTTGACCTGTTAATTATTGATATTATGATGCCAATAATGGATGGTTATGAATTGTGTAAAACCATCCGTAAAAAAGACCAAAGCACACCGATTATTTTTCTCAGTGCCAAAAATGATGAAATCGACAAAGTCGTGGGTTTAGAATTAGGAGCCGATGACTTTATTTCAAAACCTTTTGGTGCACGAGAAGTGATTGCCAGAATCCACGCAATCATGCGCAGAAAAGAACCCGTAGTAAAAAAAGAATCTGAATTTGAGTTGGCAGATTTAACTGTTGTAACCAATGCGAATCGCGCTTATAGAGGTGATAAAACCATTGAGTTATCATCTAGAGACATAAAGATTCTCCAGCTTTTTCATAAAAACAAAGGCACAATAATAACCCGGGACATGATATCTGACTATGCCTGGGGACATGATTATTTATTTAATTCAAGAGCGATAGATCAACATATTTTTCAATTAAGAAAACGCATAGAAATCAATCCACAAGACCCGAAAATTATTCAAACTGTTCATGGTGAAGGCTTTCGATATGAATAAATGTTAGCCAAAACATTTCATACAATCGGTGCTATTTATGTATAATTATCCAACCTATTTCACCATTTACTCTATAAATTCCATTCTTGTATAAAATATTTGGGCTAGTTAGGATTGACAATTAAATAATTATTGTTATGCTCAAAATATTAGTAATATTAAATTTCAATTAAATGAAAACGATCATTCGACAATGTGAGCCAGATGATTTCAAAGCCATCAGAGAATTGTATGCACAATCCTCCTGCTACGCAGGAACTTTGCAATTGCCCTATCCATCTGAAGCCAAATGGAAAAAGAAACTATCTGAAGACCCCGCCAATTATTACAGTTTGGTGGCATTGAGAGATAATGTTATTGTTGGGCAGATAGGCATGCAAGTCAATACGTATCCTAGGCGTACCCATACGGCCAACATAGGCATGGCTGTCAGTGAAGACTCCCGTGGCAAGGGCATTGGATCATTGATGTTAAAAGAAATGGTTTCATTGGCCAATAATTGGTTGTCGGTGACTCGAATTGAATTAGAAGTCTATGTTGATAATGAGTCCGCCATTAAGATGTACAAAAACAATGGTTTTGTAGAAGAAGGCACCGCCAAATCTTATGCGTTCCGTAATGGTGAATATGTTGATGTAAAGTTGATGGCAAAGGTTGGATAAACGCGTATTATTTATGGAATGCTTTTTCCTTCTATGTTTTCTATTTTCTCTAACAATGCTTTATTAACAGCAACTTTTTCATGAGTGGCATAATTGAGCATAACAATCCTGCCAGTGCCTATTGATGATATTTTTTGGTGTTTATGGCTGAATACAGCGTATTCCATCATAAACCCATGAGAATGTTTTTCAGATATTCTGGCACCTACTCGAATGGTGTCTGGATAGTGTAAAGGCAGTTTGAATCGACAGTTTGTTTCAGCCAGAATTGGGGCGATATTGTCCTGAATTTTTGAACCCAAGACACCCAGTTTTTCAAAATAGGCAATCCGCGCTGATTCAAAATAAGTGAAATACTTGGCATTATTGACATGGTTAAATGCGTCCATGTCTCCCCATTGTATGGGGATTTCTACCTGTATCGGATATAAGGTGTTAAATTTATTGTTTTGATTCATGCTTTAGTAAATATATTAAGTTTTGTCTGTATCGATTAAATCAAATCCAAAATTGCCGGTATATTCAGCAGCCAAAGCCACAAATACAATCCAAACAGCAACATTTTGTGCGATTTCTTCTGGTACAATTTTGTCCATGGTATCGTCTTGTGTGTGGTGTAAATCAAAGTACTTTGTCCCATCTTGTGATAATTTAAAAGTGGCCATGCCAGCAGCTTTCAATGGAGTAATATCTGGAGCAGCACCGCCATTATTTCCGCCATAACCTATTCCAAGTGGTTTTAATAATTCTGCTATTTTAGCAACCACTGGCAAGGCATGTTCTGATACATTTGACTCAATGGCATAAATTGAACCTGCACCAAAATCTGATTCAGCCCCAATTATATGATTTTTCATGTTGTTTGATTGATTTTTGGCATATGTCTTTGCACCACTTAAGCCCATTTCTTCATTGGCCCAAAGAATCACTCGAATGGTACGATAAGGCTGTATACCTGCATCTTTGATGAGCTTTGCTGCTGCCATAGTAATACCACATCCAGCACCATCATCAATGGCCCCAGTACCTAAATCCCATGAATCTAAATGGCCACCAATGACAACGACTTCATCTGGTTTTTCCCTGCCCGTTATTTCACCAATCACATTATATGAAGTATATTCTCCATCCCAATGACCACCTAATGTGTATTTGAATTTTACCGGGTTGCCACGTTTTATGATATTAACCAATAAATCGGCATCAGGATTAGAAATGGCTCCAGTTGGAACGACTTCATCTTTACTTAAGAATCTCATTTCACCGGTTTCTTTATTCGTGTCTACAGCTTTCATTCCGCCTGTATGTGGATCGCGATTGTTATCAGTGCCGATAGAACGAATGATTGCGCCAATACCGCCTTTTTCTGCTGTGATTGAGCCAGCATAATATCTACCACCATTAACCTTTCCATAGCCACTGCCATTTCTCGTGCGTTCCATTTTGTCACTGATGAATGTGATTTTTCCTTTTACCAGAGAAGCATCAGCGTCTTTTAATTCTTGTAATGATTTAAAGTGAACAATCTCACCAGTTATTCCTTTTTTTGGGGTAGGGTTTGAACCACCTAAAGCTGTGATTTTGATTTGATGCGGGTAAGGCGAAATGATTTCAGCGGTTTCAACACCTCTGACCCATTTATTAATGATGACAGGTTCAGTGTACACTTTATCAAAATTTAATTCTTTAAACTTAGCTATAGCCCATTTGACTGCTTTTGCATCGCCTTCACTGCCACTTAAACGTGCACCTACTTCAGATGTTAATGATTCTGTAATGTCATAGGCTGTTGTGTCTGTGAGGGCTTTATCTCGCAATGTTGAAACTTGTTTGAGGTATTCTTTCGAAAATATTTCTTTGGCAGAAACTTGATTGATAAAAAGTAAACACAGTAAAATTTTCAACATAATTATTCTATTAATTTTTAAAAAAATTAATTCTATCATTTCAATACACTAATGCGAAACAAATAAATATATTTTAAAGTGAGACTTAATCAAATTGTTGTTAACTTCAGTCACATTATTTAAAGGTTTGCTCAATTGACTCTTTATACACTCTCAGGTATGCTGATACAGAGATTTAAATAACAAAACAGAGGAGAGCAGAATGACAACATTATTAATTGATATTATTACACGTTGGGCGCATGTACTATTTGGTATAACTTGGATTGGATTATTGTATTACTGTCTCTTATACACATCTGACGCTGCCGACGATCTACTCTGTG
>CAJXVJ010000187.1 GCA_913061105.1 uncultured Alcanivoracaceae bacterium
GAGATTTCTGCCTGTCTCGTGGGCTCGGAGATGTGTATAAGAGACAGTCCTTGATGTTATTAGATTTGAAAATATTCCCAATAATTTCAAATATTCACAATTATCCCAAGAAATAGCAGAGACCCGTAATTCGCGTTCACTATCTTTATCAAATTGTTGATTTTCATTGGCTTCAATTAACAACACTGATAACCCTGCACGAGTAGCTGCAACAGCAGCAATTGAACCAATCATTCCTCCGCCAGATATTATAATGTCGAATTTTTTCATTGTAGTCTCAAAAGTTTCGTTGTTTTATCACGAAATCCAGATGCCTTGGTGAATAAATCAAATTTCAAGTGTGACACATTATCCAATGCGACCAGTCCCATAGATCTAAAACTATTGATAATTGGGTTGTTGATTTTAAACCAAGACATTAAATCATCTGTATACTTTAACGTTTGATTTTGATCATAATTGACTGCATTTTGGTAGTCTTTTAATACTTTTGAAGAACCTATATCTTGTTTATTAACATTGGCAGAATCAATGATGTCTATTAAATTAGCAACATCTCTGATTGCAAGATTTAATCCTTGAGCTGAAACAGGGCTCATCGAATGGGCTGCATTACCAATTAAAATTGTTCTTGATTTGACTTGTTTAGGAACGGTAACTAAATATAAGGGATATGAGCTTCTTTTACCAACTTTAATAAATTTCCCCAATCGGTATCCAAACTGTTGTTGTGCTTTTTTCAAAAAATCTTGATCATTTAATTGTATGATTGCTTCAGCCTTGTTTTCATTTACTGTCCAAACAAAACCACACCTGTTATTAACAAAAGGCAATATTGCTGTTGGACCGAGGTGAGTTAACCTTTCATACGCACAGAAATCATGCTTATTCTCAGGCGTTATATTACAAATAATAGCAGTACGTTGATAAGATTTTATGTGTGTTTCTAATCCGAGCTTTTTTCTAATTTGTGATTGCGCGCCATCTGCGGCTAACATCAGTTGACTGATAATACTGTGGTTAGTATTATCATGGCAATAATCAATTTTTATTGCATTTGTAATCGTGTCAAAACCAGTCACTTGAGCCGGGCAAACAACAGTAATATTATCTGTTTGTTGTATTTTATTTTGCAAAGCCATTCCAAGTTTTTTGGCTTCAATAATATTTGCTAATGCATCTAGATTATAGTCTGATGCTTTAAAGTTCACAGTCCCAAAATGGCCTTTGTTTGACACATGAACTTTTTTTATGGGTGTTAGGTCTGATGATAAATCTTTCCAAATTCCAATATTTTCCCAAAACCGAATAGATGCCCTGTTTACTACCAAAGTTCTGTCATCATAGCTTGGATGAGAATCGTCTTTAATAGCAATGTGTTCGATTAAATGAATCTTTAATCCTATTTTTGATAAAGCCAAAGCCGCAGCCATGCCAACTAATCCGCCACCAACAATGGTAATGTCGCTAGTAAAATGATTCCTAGGCGAGGTTTTGTTTGGCTTTGTCACTTCTATTCACTTCTAATTGTGCAAGATAACCTTTGTCCATTTCTGTGATGTACTCATTCGAAAAACAGGATGTGTCGAACTTTGTAATATTCTTATTCCCGTCAGAACAAGCTGAAACTAAATCATCTAAAGTTTGATAGAAAACGTGATCGGCTCCTAATATTTCACAAATCTCATCTTCATTTCTGTTAAATGCCACCAATTCCTTAGCTGCAGGCATATCAATTCCATAGACATTTGGGTAACGAACTGGAGGTGCAGCTGAAGCAAAATAGACTTTCTTGGCTCCTGCTTCTCTTGCCATTTGAATAATTTGAGTTGAGGTAGTGCCCCTAACAATAGAATCATCTACTAATAATACAGTTTTGCCACGAAATTCAAGGTCTATGGCATTTAGTTTTCTTCTGACAGATTTGACTCGTTCTTCCTGTCCTGGCATGATAAATGTTCGACCGATGTATCTGTTTTTAACAAAGCCTTCTCTAAATTTCACACCTAATCTGTGTGCCAAAGGAATAGCGCTAGTGCGAGAAGTATCAGGAATTGGTATGACGACATCAATGTCATGATCAGGCATATCTTCCAGTATTTTATCAGCAAGCGTTTCACCCATTCTTAATCTGGCTTTGTGTACGGATATATCATCAATAATTGAATCTTCACGTGAAAAATATACAAACTCAAAGATACAAGGGGTGTGTTGCTTCACTTCTGAACACTGTTGTCTAAAAAGTTTGCCATCTAATCCAATTAATACAGCCTCTCCTGGAGCAACGTCATTGACCAATTCATATCCATGTAAGTCTAGTGCTACCGATTCTGAAGCTAGCATATATTCATAACTATCATTAATCTTTTTGCGTCCCAGTACTAATGGTCTTATCCCATTAGGATCTCTAAAGCCTATTATCCCGTGTCCAGGGATCATGGCTACCACTGCAAAACCGCCAATACATCTTTTATTCAGTGCTTCAATCGCTGTAAATACCATGTCAGCTTTTAATGATATTTTATTGTTCTTTTGTAGTTCATGTGCCAAGACATTCAATAAAACTTCAGAATCTGATCCAGTATTTATGTGCCTTCTGTCTTGTTCAAATAATTCCTTTCTTAATTGTTTTGTATTAACCAAGTTTCCATTATGTGCCAGTACTATGCCATATGGAGAATTAACATAAAAAGGTTGGGACTCCAGGCGATTATCTCCTCCTGCTGTCGGATAACGTGTGTGACCAATACCCATGTTACCATGTAACTTTTTTACATTTTCAGAATTGAAAACATCTCTTACAAGTCCATTGTCTTTAACCAGAGCAATTTTTCTATAATCACAAGTTGCAATTCCTGCTGCATCTTGTCCTCTGTGTTGTAATACTGTTAAACATTCATAGATGGTTGACGCCACATTATTATGGCTGACTATTCCAATGACTCCACACATTTATTGTTGCTCCTGTGGTTTGTTTTCTGGTGTATTTTCTAAGGTTTCATCACTTGTTTTTTCATCGGTATTATCAAGTAATTTATCGGCTGCTAGCTTTTCTAGCAATTTATCCATGTCATTTTCTTTGTTGTTTTCAATAAATGAAAAATAATTTGAGAATTCTTCAGGCATTTTACCCCTCACCCATTCCGACATTTTACTAAAATGTGGTGATAATGTAGAGTCTTGCCACCAAGAATCTTCAGACAGTGGGGTAGCTTTTATAAAAAAAGTCATGGCAACAATAACAATTAATCCGCGTAAGGCTCCAAAAAACATGCCCAGAAATCTATCAGTACCTGACAATCCAGTTTTAGATATGAGTTTTCCAATGATAAAATTTATCATTCCACCAATTATCAATGCCAATATAAACAGGCCAACGAACGCAATTAAATGTCTTGCTGATGGTAACTCTATATAGCCATCTAATGCCACAGCACCAACATCAACATAATTGTAAGCCACCCAAAATGCTGCTACCCAAATTAGTAATGACAACACTTCTTTGGTTAAGCCTCTAAAAAGGCTGATAATTACTGATAGGCCAATGATACCTATAAAAACATAGTCCAACCAATTCATTTTAGTACAACCTTTTGTTTTTCATGAGGTTTAATTAACCCTTTTAAATTCATGGCCTTATTTACATTGTTTTGTTCAGACACCGCTTCATCTCTGGTAGCATATGGACCGATTCTGACACGGTATCTTTTTTGTTTCTTTGAATTAATTATTTCATCGACGAATGATACAAATCCCTTATTTCTGATCTTATCTCTGAGTTTGATAGAATTTACTTTGCTGGCAAAACTTCCGATTTGAATGATCCAACCAGTATCCAATAGCAAATCTGCTGTATCACGATTGATTTCATCAAATGAAAGAATGCTTGGTTTTCCTATATTCAATTTGAGGTTCTGAATCATGTTACTCACTTTTTGTGCATCAGCTTCAGAAGCAAATTCTTTAGAAAAAACAGTGAACATGTTGGTTTGATTGTCTTTTTCAACAATGGCTGTATAACCACTGTTTATAATTTTTGCTTTCAATTGCTGGGCATTGTTGTGTTGTGAGAAGACCCCATATTTTATTCTGTGAGTTGATGGCTCTTCATCATTGCGAATGACAGGTTTAGAGCTTTGTTTTATTGGAGGCACAGTTTTTTGAACGTCCTTATCATTATCAGTTGATTCTTGTTTGTCAATTTGAGCAAGGATCTCAGTATTGTTGTTGTCATCTTCGTTACCATCAGGTAAAACAACTTCAGGTGTTTCCGAATCAGGTTTATCAATACTGTTGTCAACCATATCTATAATAGTTTCTTGTTTATCAATTTTGCCTAGATTTTGATCTGGTGATAGTGACTCAGAATTTGTGTTATCACTGGTTTCACTGGCAGCTGATTGTTCATTATTTTCAGAACCATTGGTCAAACGTCCTGTATCTATATTGACTACTTTACGTTTTAATCCTTCTGGTTCATCAGGAATATCGATACTGATAGATTGATTTTGTGATACCCGTGTATTATCAAACATCATAGGGATAAAAATAACAGCCAAAGCTATTATGACAGATGCACCGACTAATCTTTGTTTTAATGCAACTTTCATTGTTGTCTCCTATTTATATTGATTTAATGTATTCACAAATTCATCAAACTTCATTTCTTTTTGCCCAAAGTCCTTATCATTCAAAGATTTTAAAGTGATTGATTCATTTTTAATCTCATGCTCGCCAATGATTATAGCGAAATCAGCTGATAATTTGTCAGCTTTTTTAAATTGAGCTTTAAAACTACTGGGGTTTTGATTAATTAACAAGTTTAGATTGGGTAATGCCGACCTAATTTTTTCAGATATTTTATTAATGTGTTTCATGTGTATTTCTTTATCAATCACCATATAAGCATCAACCTGATTATCGGGTTGCCACAAATTCAAATCCTTTATCAACTCTATTATTCTATCAAGTCCCATTGCAAACCCTACAGCTGGTGTTGGTTTTCCGCCTTGGAGTTCAACAAGTGAATCGTATCTGCCACCTCCACAAATGGTTCCTTGCGAGCCTAAATCGCTTGTAATCCATTCAAATACAGTCCGTGAATAATAATCTAATCCACGCACTAATTTTTGATTAACTACATATTTTATGCCACATTCATCTAGAATACTTTTAAGTTGTTCGAAGTGATCCATTGATTCTTCATCAAGATAATCAGATAAAACTGGTGCGTTTTGAACAATCTCCTGCATCTTGGGATTTTTTGAATCTAAAATTCTTAATGGATTTGTCTCTAATCTTGATAATGCATCCTTATCAAGTTGATCTATGTGACTTTTAAAATAGGTTATCAAAACTTCTCTGTATTCTAATCTGGCTTGACCAGTACCCAAAGAATTAATTTCTAGTGTTATGTTAGGTAAACCAATTTTTTTCCATAACCGAGCAGACATAAGAATTAATTCAGCATCCGCTTGTGGACTGGAAACATTGAATATTTCTGCGCCATATTGGGTGAATTGACGGTTGCGGCCTTTCTGTGGCCTTTCATAACGAAATATTGGGCCTTGGTACCATAATTTTTGAATGGTGCCCCTGTTACAGAGGTCATTTTGAATAACTGCTCGAACACAGCCTGCAGTACCCTCTGGTCGAAGGCTAATTGGCAATCCAGAACGGCTTTGGAAACTAAACATTTCTTTTTCAACAACATCAGTTGCTTCGCCAATGGCTGTCGTGAACAATGCCGTTTCTTCTACAACAGGAAACCTGATTTCTTGAAATGAATATGATTGAAACACTTGACTGACAATTTTTTCCATTCTTTGCCAAATCCAAACTTCTGATGGCAAAACATCATACATACCACGAAGTCTTTCCACTTTTTTTCGAGTTGAGTTTTTACCCAAAATTTATTCCTATATTAACGTTGTTCGGTATTTTAAAATATTTCAGGAAAAATTATACTAAAATTGAATTAAAAAGAACAATTATTAATTTGTTGGCAGCAATCAACCTTCTAATGGCCAATTAAAATCAGCAATGTCTTTCGAAGAAAAATTTGACAAATCTATAGATTCACCATTTATAGTAATGTTAACGTTTTTTTCATTGCCAATTCTAAAATGTATGGGTTGATTGGATTCTAATGATATCGAACCTGGTTGTAACAAGTCATTGTGCAACTTATTGCCATCTAAATGTTCCACTTTAACCCAGCTGGTTTCAGATGCTTCAATAATAATATTATAGGCCATTTCAGATAGGTTATCGTTTGTTTCAATAACTGAATTTTCTATTATATCTTCAGAGTCATCATTATCTTGTGGTGGGATTAAAATCTCATCTTCTGATGTTGCATTTTTTGAAATATCATCTATTGGTATTAGTGAGGAATAATGGTAGTTTTCTTGTGCCTCTTCTGGCTTGTCTAAATTTTCTAAATTTTGATCTTGAGGCAATATCTCTAAATCATTTGATTTAACAATTTCGGTGGTGTTACTTTTAAAACCAGCATAATTTTTCAACAAATAATATCCACTAAAACTTACTGCAACAATAATAAACGTGCCTATTGCGTAATTAAATAGGTTTTTTGATTGTCGTTTGAATTTTATTCTATTTGTATTATTTGATTTTGTATTAACTAAAGGAACTTCAAATTCTGATTTTGGGATTAAATCAATGTATTGTTGAGCATCAACTCCCAACAGGTCAGCATAATGATTTAGATAACCTCTTATATAAGTATATGCGCCCAGAGATTTAAATTCACTGTTCTCTAATTTTTTTATGACTTCTGTTGTCAGCTTTAATGTGCTTGAAACAGACTCTATCGACAATCCTTTATCTTCTCTTAATTCTTTTAAATTATTTGCATTATATCGCTGTTATCGCATAGACACTCTTAAAAGCTTTCGAGTAGAATAAGCACACAATAAATGGGATGGGGTTCTTCGAGAATGTCATCCTTTTTTGTGTGTCTGACATTTGGATCTATTTAAATGCATAGATCCTGTATTTAACAGCGGAGGCTAGCTTGAAAAAGCGCGCAATATTAGTACTCGAAGACGGCAGTGTTTTTCGTGGTAAAGCAATTGGTTACGAAGGTAATACAGTTGGAGAAGTTGTATTTAATACATCATTGACTGGTTATCAAGAAATACTGACAGATCCATCTTACGCAAGCCAGATGGTTACACTAACGTATCCTCATATCGGTAACACGGGGGCAAATACAGAAGATGAAGAGTGTGATGAGATCTTTGCTACAGGTCTTATTGCTGTCTCTTATACACATCTCCGAGCCCACGAGACAGGCAGAAATC
>CAJXVJ010000188.1 GCA_913061105.1 uncultured Alcanivoracaceae bacterium
AGATTTCTGCCTGTCTCGTGGGCTCGGAGATGTGTATAAGAGACAGGTTCTAAATTGGTTGTAACAATATTTGCTGTGGTATTAAATTCAGATGTATTATTTTCTTGAGGCAGTTTCATGACATAAAGAAATCCAATCAGTATTAAACCGATAGTAAATACTGAAATTTCTTTAATGCTCATCATTAGTTACATTGATTCCTTAATGTGTTACAAATTCTACCATCGATTTGTGGGTTGATTCCACCAACGGTATTTTTTATTCTGTTTATCACCAGTTGTTTTAAGCTTGATCCATTTTTATCACAATCTTGGATCATTGATTCATCAATCATGTCATATCCATCATGATCTGTATTGGCATCAATTAAATATTGTGGCACGATTATTGTGAATGTCTCTTTATCAGTAATGGTCTTGTTGTTATCTGCCCATCTAAGATTGTTGAAACTTTGATTCTCTGGGTTATGTGTGTATTTAATCCCTGATACCAGTAACCAATGTCCATTTGCTGTCCAAAGATCAATGGTATGGGTCAACATTTGTTTAAGTATTGAACCATTAATTTTAATTTGTTTTAAATCAGAAGGATAGGGGAACATGCCCTCAATGTGTTTTCTTGTTATTGACGAGCCAGCTTGTATGTTGTAATTTAATCGAACAGACCCGGAATTGATTAATGCTATATCTGCATGACAGAATTCAAATTCTTGCTTGGCAGTATCGGCAATAAAATTGCCCATATTGGTTTCAAACCTTCTGATTTCACTTTCTTCAGCGATTAAGTCAACTTTAGTAGAGCCATAGGCTAATTCTAAACAATCACTACTTTCATTGATATCTTGACAATAATTTACACTGGTTTTTTGCTTCCAGTTTAAAATTCTTTGTAAAACATGATTCTCTGGAATAATGTTTTCATCCAAGTCGATAAATGTTGGCAAAACACTTATATTTGATGTGCTATCAATACTGACTTCTATGGCAGCTGCTGATAATGCATCCGCATCTGCTTTAACTATCCAATTATTGTTAATTTGTTCTAACTGACGATAATGTTCGTGACCGCCAACAATTAAATCTGGTCGGTATTCTTTATCTAGACCAAGTATTTTTTTATCGTCATTTAATTGTAAATGAGTCAAGGCAACAACTACATCTGCCCCTTTTGCTTTTAAAAATGGAACATAATGTTTGCTGACTTCTAAAATATCATCAAAACTGGCAATGTAATCAGGTTGCGTCATGTCGGTGGTTAGACTATAAAATCCAATTGTAATTCCACCTTTATCTTTGAGAATCCATTTTTTTAATTTATTAGATTGAATGACACCGAACTCTTCATCATGTAGCCAATTAATATTGGAGTCTAGCCATAAGAAATTGGATTCATCAATTCGTTGTTGTAAGAGAGGTAAGTATTTAAGTTTTGATTTATCAAATTCATGGTTACCAAATGTGACAATCAAATCTGCATCAAATGTATCATTAGTATCATCTAATTGATTCATAACATCAATCATGGCCTCACCCTTGTTAACTTGGCTACTGAAAGAGGGTTGAAGGAAATCACCAGCATGTAACAAAATGACTTCATTGCCTTCTGAAATCAACTTGTCTCTGATGGTTTTAACACGGGCAAGCCCACCTACTTTTCCATTATATAAACCTTCGGATCTGTAGACATCATTTATGGCTAAAATGATAAATGATTTCTTTTGAGGTTTTTTAGTACATGCATTTAAATGCATGAATAAAAATAAAACGATTATTATTTGTAGTATGGAAGGATTTAATATTTTGTAGGCTTTCATATAGGTAGAATATTGAATTTATGTTTTAATAGACAAATGATAACAGATTACCAGTGGATTGACGATAATTCGGATTTAGAACAGCTCATTTTGTCAGTAAATAAATCTGATGCTGTTGCATTTGACAGTGAGTTTGAAAGGGTTAATACTTTTTACCCTAAACCAGCATTATTTCAGTTGAAAATCAAAGAGCAGTATTATTTAATTGATATGAAAGAAATTTCAAATCACACAATTTTTGTTCAATTACTAGATAACATAATATTGCATTCAGGTTCGGAAGATCTTGAAATTTTATATAATTTAAATTCAGCATTACCCTCACATGTATTTGATACGCAAATTGCGGCATCTTTGTGCGGCTATGGACTTCACTTTTCGTATCAAAACATTGTAAAAGAATTATTGGGTGTTGAGCTCTCCAAAGCACATAGCCGATCAGATTGGATGCAGAGACCTTTGAGTGATGCCCAAATTCAGTATGCAATCGATGATGTTGTCTATTTGTCTGATTTAGAATCCATTCTAAAATCAAAATTAAAAGAATTAGGCAGAGAAACATGGTATGATTTATTGATAAAAAAACGTTTAAATTCAATTATTAAGGGCAATCATGTTAACAAAACCTTTGTTAAAATAGCAAAATCTAAAAGGTTTAATGATGATCAGAAAAAATTGTTATTTACTTTGTTAGAATGGCGTGAAAAATCTGCAATTTCAAGGGATAAACCCAGGCAATGGATATTGAAAAACGATCATATTGTTAGTATAATCTATAATCAACCACAAACCAGCCAATCTTTTATATCTGATATTGGTTTGTATCCAAAATTCGTTAAATACAATGCTGAATCAATTACAGCTCTATACGATAAAGCCAATGAACAATCTGTTGCTGAATTGCCTAGTTTTGGCAAATTGAGTGCAAAGCAAGGTGAAAAGCACGCTAAAATTAAAGCCAATCTAATTGATGTGTGTGAAAAACTTAATATTCCTCCTGCATTAATAATTAATGTATCCGACCTAAAGTCCTTAGTTGCAGCTGGTAAAGATTTGTCAGATCTTGATATGTGGCAATTAATTACAGACTAATGGGTAAAATACTTGCACTATTATAGATTGAAACTAAAATACTCACATCAGAAGTTCGGGATGTAGCGCAGCCTGGTAGCGCACCACAATGGGGTTGTGGGGGTCGGAAGTTCGAATCTTCTCATCCCGACCATTTATAATGCCTTTTTTACATCAAATAAGGCAAAATATTCAATAACCATGTGCACAATCACATGGCATCAAATTAAAGAGGTGAATTATGAAAGATCCAGTAAGAGTCGCTATTACCGGCGCAGCAGGTCAAATCGGTTATCAATTATTATTTAGAATAGCAGCAGGAGACATGCTTGGTTTGGATCAACCCATCATCTTACAGTTGTTAGAAATTCCACCAGCAATGGGTGCCGTTAGTGGTGTCGTTATGGAATTAGAAGATTGTGCCTTTCCTTTGTTACAAGGAATAATTGCTTCAGATGATGCCAATGTAGCCTTTAAAGATGCAGATTACGCTTTATTGGTTGGAGCAAGGCCTCGTGGTCCTGGAATGGAAAGAAGTGACTTATTAACAGCAAATGGTGCTATATTTACTGGCCAAGGTAAAGCAATCAATGATCACGCCAATAAAAGTATTAAAGTATTAGTTGTTGGAAATCCAGCTAACACCAATGCCATGATTGCGATGGAATCAGCTCCAGATATTGATCCAAAACAATTTACTGCCATGACTCGATTAGACCATAATCGTGCGATGGGCCAATTGGCTGCAAAAACTGGCAAGCAAACCAATGATGTTGCAAATATGACTATTTGGGGCAATCATTCCTCAACTCAATATCCAGACATTGCTAATGTTAAAATTGACGGAGTTAATGCAACAGATTTAATAGACAGAGACTATTATGAAAATGACTTTATCCCGACTGTACAAAAACGTGGCGCTGCGATTATTAAAGCCCGTGGTGCATCAAGTGCAGCATCAGCTGCCTCTTCAGCCATTGATCACATGAGAACATGGTCATTGGGCACTGCTGAAGGTGATTGGGTGTCAATGGGTATTCCAAGTGATGGTAGCTATGGCGTTGCACCAGGTATTATATTTTCATATCCTGTGACTTGCAAAAATGGTGAATACACAATTGTGCAAGGGTTAGATATCGACCAATTTTCTCAAGACAGATTAAACGTCACTGAACAAGAATTGCGTGAAGAAAGAGAAGCTGTTGAACATCTTTTAGGGTAATATACAACTTATATAACTAACACATTAGGCGTTCTAAATGAACGCCTTTTTTATTATGATAAAACACGATATCCATAAAATGTACCAAGAATCTGTCCAGTGTGTCGAAGCTGAGATAGATTTTGTTGAAGCAACATATAAAAAACTCCGTGGTAATAGCGCGCGTTTTTTACGTGAAGATTTCAGTGGAACAGGGCAGACAGCAGCCGAATGGGTATCGAGGAATAAAAATAATAAGGCATGGGCAGTTGATTTAGATGGTGAAGTATTGAAGTGGGGCATAAACAATGTCTTGCCCAATGTCAGTGACTCTCAATCTCTAACATATATTCAAGCTGATGTCAGAAAATCAAATATTGCTCAAATGGACATTGTGTTGGCCATGAATTTCAGCTATTTCTTATTTATGCAACGTGACGTTTTAAGAAATTACTTTGTAACAGTCAAAAATTCTTTGGAAGACACTGGTGTTTTCTTTTTAGATGCTTTTGGCGGCTATGAAGCAGCTAAAGAACTAACAGAAGAACGTGAATGTGATGGCTTTACATACATTTGGGATCAACACAGTTTTAATCCGATTAACTCAGAAATGCAATGTTATATTCATTTTAAAACAGGCGATGGTACAGAATATAACCGGGCTTTTTCATATTATTGGAGGCTTTGGACGTTGCCTGAGCTGCAGGAGTTGTTAATAGAAGCTGGTTTTAGTCAAGTTGATATTTATTGGGAAGGCACTGATGAAAAATCTGGAGAAGGCGATGGTGATTTTAAGGTCAGTAAAATAGGGACAGCTGATGCAGGTTGGGTGTGTTACATTGTGGCATTGCCATAACACTATTAAAGATTCATTAGTTTGTTCACAAAAAACCTAATTCTTTAGCAATCCGATTTCTCTCTATGGTATTAAGTTCTAACAATCTTTTTAAGCTGCTAAAGCTATCAACATCTATCTTATTCCACTTGGCTCCAATTGAATTATCATCAATATGAGCAATGATAATGCTCATGCTTATTGTTGGGGAGTTGCTTAGTGATATTGATAGGCGGTAAATGTCTTTTAGTTTTCCTTCCCATTCAAGTGGCTTGGTGAATAACACTCCTTTCAATGAAATATCAACCATTTCACAGGTCCACGCAGACGTCCCTGAAAATAACTGAATGTTACTCTCAAAAGGTAGTCGTTTAAATTGTCTACGATCTCTAGTGGAATTAATTGTTTCGCTCACTAATTTTAATAATTTATAATTTTGTTAACTATTATACAGATAAACCTCAAGGAGTAAAAATTTATTTAATAGTTACACAATATTAACGAAACAAATCAATGATTTTGTATTAATATCAAAAGACTCTCGGGAGTAGTTTAACTAAATCCTGATAATCTATATCTTCTGGTTTTTTAAATCCTTCTGTGTTGAGTTCAACTAATACATCATAAGCTGCTTCATCATCTATTAAAGATAATAACGCATTTTGAAACAGTTCAACCACATCATCTGGGAGATTGGGGGAGGCCATAAATGTATTGCCTGGAATTTTATCACTTTCAGACAATGAAGCAAAATTTGGATATAGATTAAACAACCAATTAGGCACTATTGCAGCTTGTGCACTGTCCTCAAAAACTATATCAACAGCTTCTTGCCAAGATAATGCCGTTACATCTTTTTTCGGTGTATTGAATAAATCTGTGAACCACTGATTAAAATAAATAGTTCCAAGACTTGGGCTGGGTAGCATAACCACTTTTTTATTGGTTAAAAAATTACTTATACTTTGATCTTTAGCTGGCAAATCTAGCGAAATCAAATGAAATGACAATTCTTCTATATTTGTTGCAATGGCTTTATATCCTTTATTGGTACTACGAAATCCAGCAACATGCGGTGCATCGTAAGTAAAATCTGGCTCTCTGCTGCCATTTGCGCTGCGCCAATAAGAATAATAGTTTTTGTCTATTATAATTTCTATCTCATGGCCAGTTTTTGTACTAAGCCAATTTCGTAATGGTTCGTAAACTTGTTTCCCTTGATCAATTGGGTAAGTTGGTTCAATGACTAAGGTATACTTATCTGCCAAAGTTATTGATGAAAATATGATCATTAAAAATGTAAATTTTTTAATGTTGTTTATACATTTATGCATGGTATCCGCCTTTTATTATAAAGTTCCCCTAAACTCACTTCTATTCATATCATAAGTTATTAAGCATTGCAAGTATAAAAAACACAGAAAGAGTAATTAGAATGTTTCTTAACTAAAATACAGATGTTATTGAAGTTATTAGGAATTTGTGCAAATAAATATGAGCTAAAGTGTTTAGTTTTGAGAGATTCATTAATTGTAAATTTTTGTTATACAAAGTAAAAGCCAATTGATGTGACAATTATTTTTTATATGAAAAAGGCTGTATGAAGATGACTAAATTTGATTGTTTTTACATTTGATCAGATCTAATTCTAGCTATGTATTTTAGTTTGAGCAGAGGCCTGACATCATATATAGGAATGCCCTGTGTGTACCTTAAATGATAATATTTTTGAAGTGAGTCTTCAGTTTCAATAATTTTACATTGAAATTTTTCAGCATAGCTTTTACGATCAATATTTGTCCAAAGAGTGGCATCAATCATTACATGAGGGTCATTAAATACCGTATCTTGAATAAGTGTTTCATCAATTTTTATCGCATCGGTATCAAGAGGTGTTCTTAAAATATACTGTCCTAAATCAGAAAGTAATATTTGAAATTGGCAAAAAGGTTTGTAACCATAATAGACATTACTTTTGTCATTCGGCGCTTTTTTCAAAAAGACCAAAAATCTCTCACCTTCATTGATTCTGTCAGGATAATAACAAGCATTTGATTCAAAACCAGATGCCACAACAGCTATTGGTTCGTCTTTTTTTGAACCTTTGTAAGGAATAAGAATGTTTAAGAAAGCATAGCCTTTTGCATTTAGTTTTCTGACTTGCTCGTATTCGATATCGTCTACTTGTGCTATAGCAACCAAGTCTGCCCATTCTGTGGCTTCAGCAAAAGAATTTAATATTGGTGGCTGTATTGATTCTATTTCTATGCTCGAAAACTCATCATGCTTTTGTACAAAAGACACTTGAGCCATAGATATATTGCTGTCTCTTATACACATCTCCGAGCCCACGAGACAGGCAGAAATCTC
>CAJXVJ010000189.1 GCA_913061105.1 uncultured Alcanivoracaceae bacterium
CGAGATTTCTGCCTGTCTCGTGGGCTCGGAGATGTGTATAAGAGACAGAATATAGGTTGTTTAAATGATAGAACATTTATGACTAATCCTTCGAAGTCATTATTGGTTTCTATGGCATTGTTGTTTGTTAATAAAATTAAAAATATAGGTAAATTAAATGAAAGTGATAATTCAATTACTCATGTTTAGCTCGCTAATGACATTCCATCGTGTGGAAGCTGAAGACATGCAAGAACCCGTTAAGGAAATCAACACTTGCTTTTCTGATGCTAAATACCAGCAATTTGATTTTTGGTTGGGTCAATTTGATGTTTTTACTGATATAGATAAGAACACACCAATGGCCGGAAAAAACAGTATTACAAAACAACAAAAAGGTTGTTTAATTATAGAAAATTGGAAGGGTTCACAAGGTTCTACAGGAACCAGTATGAACTATTTTGATGGTACAAAAGACAAGTGGGTGCAACATTGGGTAAGTGCTGATGGTACAACCATAAATATCGAAGGGAATATTATTGATGGTTCAATGGTATTAGTCGGAAAAATATATTATGTTAACGCAAAGACAAACAATATTCGGGATTTCAAGGGAACTTGGACACCATTAAAAAGTGGAGTAGTGCGTCAGTTTTTTGAGGAATCAATTGATTCTGGAAAAACTTGGTATGCTTGGTTTGAAGGGTTTTATTTCCCACAATCAATTTGACTACTTTAAGTCCCAAGCATCAATCCAATTAACTTGATCAGGTTTGAGTTTAAACTCTTTCATCATAACTCTTGCCATTTCAGGCATGTGAGCGGCACCATAAAAGATGGCAAATGTTTTGTTGCCTTTTTCAATTTCTTCTCTTAATACCTTCAAAGCTTTCAAATTTCTGGCAGCAAGAATAGTAGAGCCTTGATCTCCTTCTATGGATTTCATCACAGGTTCCATGCTCATGAATTGTTGAGCTGCAATTATTTTTAAATCACGTTCACGGTTGTCAGAAAACATGGCCATGATTAACTCAACATCATTGACTGCATCCGGGTTTGTTGCTTGTTGTTGCAATCCAACCAACCACATATTAAGAAACATTGAGAAAAAAGATTCACCTTTATCATCCATACTTTTTTTAAAATCATCAGGTGAAATATCTGCATGTACAAAATTTTCTGGAGAATAATCGACTTCATCTAATTGAAAAGTTAATCCCAGAACATCTTTCATTCCATGTTGAATGGCCGATAAAAAGCTTTTGCCTTCACCAGCATTTTTGTCACCAACCTTTGTGCCTTCCTCAGCAACCAATTCATACAAAACCACATCATAGGATTTAAATAATTCATTGAGGTTTTCGTAATAGGATTTATCGGCTATGTGCACTGCACTGATTAAATCCACGTACATTCCGTTGGGGATGCCACTTTCTGGTACATATCGGGCATTGGCGAGTTGCAGTGAAACTGGAACGTCTTTTTCGTCCTTCTTAATTCTCAAAAACTCGGTTTTGTCTTTTTCGGTCACAGGAACTGTGGTGGAATCTTTAGCGATTACTGTGTTGTAACCAAACAAAAGTGCTAGAATTAAGAGTTGTTTCATGAGTAGTTATGTATTATTTGTTATGATATATTATCTTGAGGGCAAAATCAGAGAGTTCAAGATGTGGTCTTGCCATTTTCCATTAATTTTCAAATACTCCTTGGCATATCCTTCTTTTTCAAAGCCTAATTTCGATAACAGTTTTTCACTACGTATGTTATTCGGAAGGTGGTTTGCCATTATTCTATGTAAATTAAATTCTTTATGAATATAGTTTATGGATGCATCTATAACTTCGTACATCAGGTTTTTGCCTTGATAATTTTTATCAATTGAATACCCCAAGTGACAGGCATGAAAACAGCCCATTACAATATTGTTAAAATTACAAGATGCAATGATTTGAGATTCGGATTTATCAAATGCTACAAGTTTTACGGCCAATCTTTTTTTAAATAATATCAATGCTTCGCTGGCTTGATGAAGCCAATACTCTTTCGTATAGAAATTCTTGTCCCTTTGTGGTTCCCAAGATTTTAAATGAGATTTGTTCCTAATGTAATACTGACACAATAATGTTACATGACTCATATCAATTAATTTAATCACGGTTTGATTCGTTTCGATGATAGGTGTATTCATTTAATTGTTAAGATGTCAATATGATATAAGTTGTTATTTATGATTGTTGATTATACTATTTTATTTTTTTAATAATTGGTAATTTTATTAACGTTTTGCCTATCTGAGTGTTTTGTTTTTTTTTATAAGTTGTGTACAATTGTATTGTACTTATAATACCTTAAAAATAAACAATTGAGATAAATATGAATTCTATAGCTGTATATTGCTCGTCAAGTGACATCATCCACCAAGATTATTTTCAATCTGCCAAAGAATTAGGGAAAGCAATGGCACAAAATAACTATCAACTGGTTTATGGTGGTGGTATGGTTGGGTTAATGGGTGAAGTGGCTAAAAGTGTCAAATACAATGGTGGTCAAACTCTAGGTGTCGTTCCAAAGGCATTAAATATAGATAACGTAGTCAATGATATTGATGATGAGTTGATAGTGACCGATGGCATGAGAGAGCGCAAAGCCATCATGGATGAACGCGCAGATGCTTTCATTGGGTTGGCTGGTGGTTTTGGAACATTCGAAGAAATGTTTGAAGTTCTGACATTAAAACAATTGGGTTACCATAATAAACCCATCATTTTTCTTAATATTAGAGGCTATTATAACCATTTACTGGCAATGTTTGAGCACATTTATTCCGAAGGTTTCGCAAAAGAACAGTACCGAGTGCTTTATCATGTCAGTGAATCAGTTGATGATGCATTAGAATATCTAAAAAGCTATCAACCACCCAATCTCCCAGATAAGTGGTTTATTTAAATCTTATCTGAATCAAAAAAACATTCAGTCAGCTTGAATGTAATATGACAGTTGTGTGACAAAAGTGTCATATTGATTAAAAATCCCATATTTTTGATGAATATTTAACGACAAATATGACGAATGGATTAATTTAGTTAAAATGAAAACTTTATTAAACCAGAGAAAAACATGGTCGGAAATATTATTTCAGATATGCTGGGAACATCTCCAGTACAGCCCATTCAAGAACATATTGATATTGCATATCAATGCGCATCATTGTTGCCGTCTTTAGTTAAAGCGGCAAATCTAAATGATTGGGACAAAGTTTCTACAATAAATGAAGAGATTAGAGATTTAGAAAATCAGGCAGATGCAATAAAATTAAAGATTCGTTCTAATCTTCCAAAGAGCTTATTTATGCCTGT
Source organism: uncultured Alcanivoracaceae bacterium (assembly GCA_913061105.1). GTDB lineage: Bacteria > Pseudomonadota > Gammaproteobacteria > Xanthomonadales > Marinicellaceae > NORP309. The sequence goes on from CAJXVJ010000189.1 coordinate 3,336, forward strand.
GCCTAGGCAAGACTTACTTGAATTGGTATTGGTTCAAGATAAAATTGCCAACATTTCTAAAAGTATCGCTGGCATGATTAGACAGCGCAGCATACAGTTGCCAGAAGCCATGTATGATGATTTTTATAATTTTGTTGTACTATGTATTGATGCTGCTAAGTTTGCCAAGAAAAGTGTACACGAACTTGATGAACTTTATCAGACAGGTTTTCGTGGTGCTGAAGTTAAATTGGTTCAGGGTTTGATTGATACTTTAGATGACATCGAAACCAAAACAGATGAAAAACAAAACTTATTACAACAGTCATTGTTTAAAATTGAAAAAGAATTTTCGCCGATAGATGTGATGTTTCTTTATAAATTAATAGATAAAGTTGCTGGTGTTGCTGACATGTCAGAGCGTGTTGGGCGACGATTAGAACTATTACTTGCTAAGTAATTAATAAAAAATAATTTAGAGGAATTTAAAAGTGGAATATCAAACTATTTATATCACCCTTGCGGGTGTTTTCGGCCTATATATGGCATGGGGAATTGGTGCAAATGATGTGGCGAATGCCATGGCGACATCAGTTGGTTCTGGGGCAATTACTGTAAAAACAGCCATATTAATTGCAGCGGTATTTGAATTTGCTGGTGCTGTTCTGGCTGGTGGGGAAGTGACTTCAACAATTCGAAAAGGAATTGTTGACACCACATCAATTACCGATAAGCCAGAGTTGTTAATTTATGGCATGTTGGCATCCTTGTTAGCTGCTGCGATATGGTTGACTGTGGCATCTAGAAAAGGATGGCCTGTTTCAACTACGCATTCTATCGTGGGAGCAGTAGTTGGTTTTGCTGCAGTTGGGATAGGAATGGATGCTGTGAACTGGGGCAAAGTGGGAAGTATTGTAATGAGTTGGGTAGTCTCTCCTTTAACATCGGGTATTATGGCATTCCTGATTTTTCAAAGTGTACAAGTATTAATTTTGCGTGCAGATGACCCACTACAAAAAGCCAAAAGATATGTACCAATATATATCTTTATGACCGCTTTTTTCTTAACGTTATTGACGATAAAGAAAGGTTTAAAGCACGTTACAGATATTAAAATTGAAACGACTGAAGCCTATTTGTATGCAGCAATTATTGGTATTGTAATCGCTATTATTGGTGCTATATTTATCACAAAAATAAAACCAAACCCTGAAAAAGAAAAAGAAAACCACTTCTATACTGTTGAAAAAGTATTTGCGGTATTAATGGTAATCACAGCAAGTGGACTTGCATTTGCACATGGTTCTAATGATGTTGCTAATGCTGTTGGGCCATTGGCTGCGGTAGTATCAACAGCGACAACTGGTTCAATTGCTGGCAAATCTGCATTGCCGGTTTGGATATTGCTTGTTGGAGGCATAGGTATTGTGATTGGGTTGGCAACCTATGGCCGTAAGGTAATGGCGACAGTTGGTAAGAAAATCACACACCTTACACCATCACGTGGCTTTGCTGCTGAATTGGCTGCTTCCATGACTATTGTTGTTGCCTCATCCACAGGCATGCCAATTTCAACCACCCATACCTTGGTTGGAGCTGTGTTAGGTGTTGGACTGGCTAAAGGATTGAGCGCAATCAATTTAAGCGTTGTACGTGGAATATTTGCATCTTGGGTAATTACAATACCAGCTGGTGCCATAATTTCAATCATGTTCTTTTTTATGCTAAAAGGAATTTTTGGATAAGAATTAAAACTCAAAATACCCCAATCTTAGTTATTTTGTGGCAACATAATTGATATGTTGCCATGATTTTCTTAAACCAGGCATGTAAGAAGTTTGTGTAACATATTGTTTTAGCTTGCATTATGTTTTCTGCCAGTTAAAATAGTTAAACTATGTTTAATATTTTTAACAAAAAAAGCCAATGATATTTCCGCCTGATTTGATAGAAGAACAAATTTCAAATGTTGACCAGGCATGGCGTTTGCTTAATGATAAACTCCCTGCATTTAAAAAGCTCTATAATGTTTGGGAAGCATGGTATAAAAAAATTGTTACAACTAAAAAAATTCAATCTGTTATCATTGATGCAGTTGTCATTTCATATGCGCGCATGGCAAAAAGAAATGGCAGTTTGAGTCTTAATCCTAGAAGTTATCACAGCGAACACCATTTAGATGATTTACTTTATCGCTTAATGGCACTTTCACATTTTGAAACCAGTGAAGAAATACCCGATTATGGTTGGTCATTGTTGTCTTTATTTATGTGTTGTCATGATTTGCGCCAATCCGAAGAAAACAATAACCGTGATTTAATCGGCAATAATGAGCGTGCCAGTTTTCAGGAGGTTATCCGAATCATTGATACGGTTGATAAGAAAAAAATGATTCGACAAGAACACAAAGAATTATTGAAGCTGATGATTCATGGCAGTACTTTTGGGAAAGGCGAAGACAATATGGGCAATATTTATAAAGGAAATTTAGTCAAGTACCTTTTAAAAGATGTGGCATATTTTGAAAACATCGATAAAGAATTGGCCTATATTGCTTGTGACATTGATACCGCAAATGTTTCTGCTGATCTTAAAGACTATGCCCAATCTAGTATTAATGTTTATAATGAAATGCAAAATATCTCACGTGTAGAAATATCTGCCCAAGCATTCTTTGGCGAATTGCAGGAACAGTATTTCTTTGATTTGCAAATGTTTAATTCTCAATTAGGAAAACTGGCATTTTCTAAACATAAGGAACGCAATGCGGCAAAAGTTAGGGAAGTAAGCGAGACCATAAAACTTTTAGATAAGAATTTAAGCAACGAAGAAGTAGTTGATTTATATCTTAAAAATATAAATTCTTAATCATGAAAAAATCAATTTTTGTTGTACGACATGGGCATGCCAATTTTACTGCATCTAAAGATTTTGAGAGGGTCTTAACATTAGATGGTATTAAAGCAGTTAACAAAACAGCTGCATTTATCAATCAAATTTGTCTTGATTTGGGAATTTCGATAGATTATTGCCTTACTTCAGCCGCTCATCGAACCAAACAAACTGCTGAAATCATTTGTTTTAAAAATTCTATAAACCAGTGTATATCAGATTTAGATTTGTATTCAACAGTTGCTAGCAAATGGGTTGATAAAATATCTGAGTTGCCAAATAAAAATATTGTCTTAGTAGGGCACAACCCTACTTTAAGTCAATTAATAAACAACCTTTGTGGGTATGATGGTTATATGCAACCAGCAGACTGTGCCTTTATTACAATTGAAATTAAGCCAGATGGCATTATTTATCCTGCTCAACTTAAACAATATTATCAGAATGAATCTTAATCAAGTTATGAATAAAATAAAACAAGCATACAATCATGTGGCCCACTATTTTATGAAGTTGCCAAAGATTACAAGATATCTTGTGCTGACACTTATAGGCAGTTTCATATTGGGTCAATTTGTCGATTTATCATTTTTCATTTTGAAAAACTTTGGCCATGGATTTAATCCGTTACAATTGGTTACCTATGCCTTTGTTGAATATGATTTTATCTATTTGTTGTTTAGTGTATTGGCTATTTGGCTGTTTGGCTTCCAGATTGAAGAATATTGGGGTACTAAAAGATTTGCAATATTTATAACGACATGTATCATTGGAACAGCCGTGTTTCATTTAATATTGGGCAGTATCTTTGCGGTCGGCATTTCTGGTTTATTTTTTGCGTTGTTAATGGCATATGCCATGATGTGGCCGAATCGAGAAGTGTATTTGTTGTTGCCTCCCATACCAGTTAAAGCAAAATATTTGCTGATGATATACGCAGGAATTATGTTTATAAGAATGTTGACTGGTCAAGGCACATTTTTAAGTAAGGTGGCGTATTTGGGTGGTGCATTGTGTGGTTACTGTCTCTTATACACATCTCCGAGCCCACGAGACAGGCAGAAATCTC
>CAJXVJ010000190.1 GCA_913061105.1 uncultured Alcanivoracaceae bacterium
ATTACTAATTACTAATTACTAATTACTAATTACTAATTACTAATTACTAATTACTCATTGTTAATTGCTTAAAAATTATACGAAAACCTTCTTTCCTTGTTTTTCATGAGTAAACGGTACAAGGCTGGCACCACTAATAATGACATAAAAGTCGATACCAACAAACCAGAGATAATGGTCCATGCCAAGGGTGGCCAGAGCGTGCTTTTTGTAATCACCAATGGAAACAATCCCGCTACGGTTGTTATAGTGGTTAACAGAATCGGTCGTGCACGCCTTTTAACGGCCAATATAATAGCGTGATTAAACTCAAAGTCTTTGTCTAAGTTTTTCTGGATCAAATCCAATAAAACAATGGCATTGTTAACCACAATACCGATTAAAGCCAAAACACCCAGTATCGCAGTAAAACCAAATGTAGTATTGGTTAACAACAATCCCAATGGAACACCAGCAAAAGCCAATGGTATTGTTATTAGAATAATAAGAACTTTTAAAAATGAATTAAACTCAATCAATAAAAACATCAATAACAAAATCATACCAATGGGCAGGGCACCGCCTAAAGATTTATTGGCTTTTTCTGATTCTTGCGAAGTTCCAGCCACTAGTATTTTAACCCCTTTTGGCAATTCCATCTTGTCTAATTCAGGTCTTAAATTTTGTAATATATTGGCATAAGTCGCATCAGGTTTTGTCTCCGAAAATACCGAAGAAGTTCTTTGTGAATTATAATGATGAATGGCTGCTGGTAACCACTTAAGATTAACTGTTAACAACTCACGCACTGGCACGCTGTCACCTCTTAACTGTAACTCAATGTTTTCTATTTGCTCAATCGGAAAATCAATCCCGCTTGAATTTCTGACTATAATATTGATTGGGTCTTTTGCACGTCTGTATTGACCAACAACGATTCCACCTGTGGCTAAACCTATTGATTGAGCAATTTGTTTTCGTGTGACGTTGTAATGGTTCAACATATCATCATTGAATTTTAGCTCATAGCTGGGTAAGCCTATGCCTAAATTGTTTCTCACATCTCTGGTACCTTCAGTTTTTTCTATGATTTGTTGAATTTCATGAACAGTTTGACTCAATAATTCACGATCATTAGCAAAGACTTTAATTTCAATTGGTGCTGTAACAGGTGGTCCTTGTCCCAACTTATTCGCAATAATTTCAGCATTGGCGTATTGGGGTTTGATAGTTTCATTAATCCACTGAATAAAGGCATCTGCATTGGATGAAGAATCAAGCACAACATCAATTCTGGATATATTGGGTGAACGCGGTTTTTCGATTAAATTATAATAAAAATTTGGACCAGAATTACCACTAAATGAATAAGCATGTTGAACATGAGGTTGGTTAAGGATTTCATTTGATAACTCAAGTGCCATGGCTGAATTGTGTCTTAAATGGGTGCCTTCAGGAAAGGTAACATCCACAATGACTTGATTCCTGTCAGTACTTGGGAAAAAATCTTTTTGTACAAAACCAAACAAGAATCCAGAAACCAGAATAAAACTCAGGGCAACTAGCAAAACATTTTTTGGATGTTTGGTCGCTATTTGACCAAATTGCTCACCCATTACCATTATTTTTGATGATTTTGAATGCTCACTAGGTTTTAGGAACAAATGACTAAATGCAGGTGTTACGAAGATAGAATACACATAACTGATGGTTATCGACAACATAATAACAACAGGTATGGCATTGGTAAAATCACCTGTATTGCCTTTTGCCATTAACATTGGAATAAAAGCAGCCAATGTAGTACCGGTTGCAGAAAATAAAGAAAATGACAATTGCTTAACAGCTGTAATGGAAGCTGCTGATTTACGCATGCCTTGATCAATGTGGTACTGTATATTTTCAACCATAACAATGGCATTATCAACCAACATGCCCAGCGCAATGACCATTCCTGAAATGGCCATTTGGTGCAAAACATTACCAGAAAAGTTATAGACAGCCAATGATGTAAATGTCACTAAAGGAATAACACTGGCCACAACTAATCCAGGCCGAAGACCTAAAAACACAGTAAGAACAATACTGACCAGTAACATTCCAAGTAACAATGATTGGCCCAATTCTGAAATCCTATTGGATACCCTGTCTGGTTGAAAGAAAATGGGCTCAAGGTCTACTTCAGGATGATCAGCAGCAATATCAAGCATAACTTTTTTAATTTTATCACCGAAATCAACCACATTTAATTGGTTAACTGGAACAAATAATCCTATTGCAATGGCACGCTTTCCATCTTTCCAAAATACCGATCCGGCATCTTGTTTTGCACCATATGTCACATTTGCCAGGGTTTCTAATGGCATACTGCTACCATCTGGTAAGGTAATTATTGCTTTACTGATATCTTCTAGAGATTGAAACTCAGTTTGTGCATTTAATATAAATTGCCTGCTATCAGATTGTAATGACTGCAATGGCACCACTTCAGTTTTATTGATGACTTGATCAACGATGAAATCTGCATTTAACCCTAACTGTTTAAGGATTTTTGTATTGGGTTCTATGGCTATTTCTTCTTCTGCTTGTGCATAAAACTTTATCTTTGATAATTCTGGAACAGTTAATAAACTCTTCTTTATTTCTTCAGCCACTTCACGCATTTGCATGATATCTTGGTGGCCTGAAATGGCATAAACCACCAATGGTGTATCAATAACACGGTCTTCTAAAACTGGTTCTAAAACACCATTTGGAAATTTAACTTTTGCACGTTTAATGGCATCACGAACACGGTTCCAGCCTGTATTTGTGTCATAAATATACTCTTTCATTTTAACAGTAACTTGGCTGAATCCAGCACGAGCTACACCACGTATTTCATCTACCTCTTCAATTTGAGAGATTTCTTGCTCTAAGGGTTCAAGTACTAAGTTTTCTATGTCTTCTACACTGGCTCCAGGATACTGAGTCAGTACAAAACCATTCCTGTAAGGAAAGAAAGGATCTTCCTGTCTGTTCATATTAAACCAAGATGAAATTCCAGCTAATGCAAACAAGATAGCCGTGGTTAAAATCAATCTTTTTTGTTTTACCAATAATTTAATCAGGTTCATTACAACACCTTAACTTTCATGCCATCTGACAATTTTGATTGCCCTTTAAAAATCACTGTTCCTTGTATTTCTTCAAAAGTATTGAACACAATCTGTCCGTTCTCAATATACAACGGCTCAATATAGTTCCTGAATGCTTCATCATTCACTACAGAAAATATATAGGGCCTGTTAATGCCATCATCTACAATTGTTTCTAACGGAAGTTGATAAATACTATTATATTTTTGAGGTAAGTTGATAACCACTTGCTGTCCAATACTGTTATCAATCGTCTCATTTAATTGTAATATCACTTTCATTAAATGTGACTTTGGGTCAGCTGTTTGTGACAACTCAACTACTTCAAATGTGACTGTTTCATTTAGGTATTGACCAGTGACTTGATTCCCTAACTTAAGGTTCTTCCATAATATTTGTGTGATATTTATCTCTACTTCAAGCACATCTTGTTGGAAGATGGTCATCACTACCTGCCCTGCTTGTGCAAACTCACCTTGTTGTTTAAAACTTGATATCACTGTTCCATTGAAAGGGGCCTTAATCACAGATTCAGATTGATTGGCCAAAGATAAATTAACTTGAGATTGCACCAGTTTTTGTTGTGCTTGTAAATCTTGCAAATCAGTTTCTTTTTGTTCAAGTGCGCTTTTACTGGTAGAATTGTTTTTTCTTAACTCTTGTAATTTATTGACGTCTCTTTTTACTTGATTTATCTGCACTTTTAATGATTCTAACTTAGCTAGATTTGATTCGATTGCAGGATCTAAATTGGGGTTATAAATACTCATCAATGGTTGGTTAATTTCAACTTTCTGACCAATATTTACAAATACATTATCCACTGTTCCTGATAATTGAAAAGCCAATTCAGCGCGATTTTTTGCTAATAGTACCGTTGGTATTTGGTGGTATCTAATGACATCACTCTTAACCACAATGGCAGCTTCTACAGGTGTTACAAAATCAACTATTTGAACTTGTTCTGAATCCTGACAAGAGCTTAAGATCATTATGAAAATTAATACACTAAAATGTTTCATGCTTTTACTCCGTTAATTATAAAACTGACAAAATCATCAACGAAAGTTGAATTTTCACCATATAATTTATCAGACCATTGGCTAAAATGGGGTTTTGCATTGATATAAGCATTAATACCAGACAAGAAGGCAACTATTAAATTAACCGGTTCAAAATCATTTCTAAATACGCCCACTTCTTGGGCTTTTTGAATGAGCTCACATCCCTTATCTATTAAGGGTTTATCGTATCTTCCACAAGTTGAATCATTCTCTAAATGACTCCAAGAATACATACGTAACACATCTGGATTATTGACTAAAAATTCAAAGTATTTATAAATAGACTGAGTAATTAACTCAACTGGAGATTCTGCTTGTTCAAACAAATCAAGTTGTTGTTCAGCATAACTTGAAAAAACATGCTCTTTGACTTCTTTCCAAAGTTCATCTTTATTTGAAAAATGATGAAATATTAAACTCTTTGCAACTTCAGCATGTTTAGCAATCTGCGCAATTGACACTTGACTGAATCCCTTTGCAGAAAACAGTTGTAATGCCGCTTTTAATATTTTTTCTTTATTTGACAACATGATATTTAAACCTTTAAAACATAATAATAGACAGAAATGAAATGACACACACTGCCAAGAACAACAAAAACATGGAATATGGCATGGTTAAACTTTAGTTTATGTATGGCATATAACAAAGCACCAACGGTATAGGAAATTCCACCTGCAATAAGCCAAAATAAACCACCATCTGCAAGGTTTTCTTTCAATGGGTTTATTGCAAATACAATCAACCATCCCATCACCACATATGCCCCTGTCGAAACTAATGTGAACCGGCCAGTGAAATATAATTTTAAAATTATTCCTATTAATGCAAGCCCCCAAGAAACCCCAAATAAAACCCAACCAATGCTCCCTGATAAAGTTACTAATGTAAATGGAGTATAAGTACCTGCGATCAGTAAATAGATAGCCGCATGATCAAAAACTTTTAATCTGCGACGCGCATTAATGTTTTTTGCCGAGTGATATAAGGTTGATGCTAGGTACAATAAAATCATACAGGAACCATATATACTATAGCTCACTACGTGCCACACATTCCCGAAACTAACAGCTTTTATTATTAAAAGAACCAATGCAGGAATGGCTAAAACAAAAGCCAAAGCATGTGTATAGATATTTATTTTCTCTTCCAGAACTGAATAATACTTGACTGATATTTCTTCTGACATACTAAATTGTTGCATTTAAAAGTCCATATTATACACTGACTGACCGTTCGGTCAACATAATAAATGATTATATTTTAAACAAATATAGATTAATAAAATGGTCTGTAAACCAATAAAAACGTCTAATTTAATGAAAAATATGACTTTTTTTTAAAATATTTTGTATTTTCATTAGACAGGTAAGTTAAAATACACCTGCTGGTAATACAACGGCTAATATTTATGTTACACAAATTTTGATGTCTTTTAGTTACATTACTCTTCTGTTCCACGTAAGTAATTTTGCAAGTTTCAGCACAACAACAATTCAATAAGCTTTTTTATTGAATTAATTATTTATAGATTTAAAATATTTTGGAGATTCAAGATGAGTAAGACTACTGGTAAAGTAAAATGGTTCGATGAGAAAAAAGGTTTCGGTTTTATCGAGCGTGATGGCGGCAGTGATGTATTTGTACATTTCAAAGCTATCGTAAGTGACGGATTCAAAACTTTGTCTGATGGACAAGCAGTTGAGTTTGATGTAGAAGATGGCCAAAAAGGTCCTCAAGCTGCTAACGTAACTATAGTTTAGTACAAACTAAATTTTTACACAAAAAGGCAATCCTTTACTGGATTGCCTTTTTTTTTATAAAAATAATATTATCAATTTCTTTAGCAAAAACATCATAAAATGGTATGACAATCATGGTAGAAAAGATTTACCGTGGCAAGGCAGTAATGCCTACCATGTGTGGATTTCAGAAATCATGTTGCAACAGACACAAGTTATTAAAGTTATCGACTATTTTAATAACTTTATTGATAGATTCCCTACCCTAAAATCATTGGCAGAGGCTGAATCAGAACAAGTCTTGGCTTGTTGGTCCGGATTGGGTTATTACAACCGTGCAAGAAATTTACATAAAACAGCACAAATATGCAGTATTGAACATGGGGACCAATTACCTGTAGATTTAAATCAACTCATGCAACTTCCAGGCATTGGAAGGACAACAGCTGGGGCAATACTATCGTTGGCTTCAGACTTACCTTATCCAATACTAGATGGAAATGTCAAACGCGTTATGAGCCGTTTTAATAAAATTAGCGATGAAAAAACAAGTGCCTATAATGCTAAGTTATGGAAACAAGTAGAAGAATTAATGCCAAAAAGTCATTGTAGAAAATACAATCAAGCTTTAATGGATTTGGGTTCGATGATATGTACACGCAGCAAACCACACTGTCATCGCTGCCCAATAATGAAAAATTGTAAAGCCCGCATAAGCGATCAGGTAGCACTCTTTCCACAGAGTAATAAAAAAACTAGGCAAATCAATAAAACATACCATATTTTATTGTTGGTTTCTGAAGGTCAAATTTATATAGAAAAAAGAAATAGCCAAAGTATTTGGCCACAATTGTGGTTTTTACCGATGTTCGATACGGAACAGAAATTACAATCATCAAATCTATTTGAATTAGAACACTATACGCATTATTTAAATTTTAATATAAAACACATTCTTACCCACAGAAAACTAGATTTGCAGGTGCATTGTTATAAAAATACCACTACAATAGATAGAAAAATCACTAAAAATAAAAAATGGACAGCAATCTCACAATACAAAAAGCTCCCACATCCAACGGCTTTGGTAAAAATCATCCAAAACTATTTAGCCAATGAGGACACTTAAAGCGCTACTGCCAATCATAATTATTGCAATCTTAGCATTTTATGCCCGCCAATACTTTTCAATGTTACCGCAACCATTAGCTGAGGCGATGCAATATTTACCTGTATTAATGGTACTATTTGTATCAATTGTTGCCATATATTTTAACCAACTTAAAATCCTATTATCAGTACTTATCCTATCAAATCTGTATTTTCTGTCTCTTATACACATCTCCGAG
>CAJXVJ010000191.1 GCA_913061105.1 uncultured Alcanivoracaceae bacterium
GATTTCTGCCTGTCTCGTGGGCTCGGAGATGTGTATAAGAGACAGATTATATGCAATGATTGATTTGATAATTGGTTTTTGTTATTCAATACAATCGAATATTTTTTATTGTTTTGTTCAAGAAATATAAATACAGACAACACAAAAACAAATAAAGCCATTAACCATAAATAGTTTCTCATTAACACAGCATTAACTCTAGTGAAAGTCACAATCTATACCTCCTGTGTTTTATCCTGAAATTGATCGCCATAATCAATATTAAAATATCAGCTATAAAATAAAACAATGTAGAGATTGACAGATAAGGCGTTAAAAACTGTTGGAAATGGTACTGAGGCGAAAAAACCTGAATCCAATTTTTACCCCAAGTCATATCTAAACTTGAATATGAGATCACCCATAAGATCAATAATACAACCATGCACAATAAGATAGCAAAACCACTGTTATTAACTAAACTGGATATAAACATACCCAAAGCCATCATCCACATTAACAATAACAACAAACCCAGTATTGCATAAACAATCGGTAAAACACTCATACTTGTCATAAATGACAAGGCGATAATTGACAATAAAGCAGGCAGCACAAACACCAAAGAAACCAATAAACCAGCCATGTATTTTTGTAAAACAAAGTTTAAATCTGAGCCTGCATAACTATTGACCAAGGTCCACCCATTGTTGTTGTGTAATCTTGAGAAACTTAATCCTGCGATTATCGAAACAACCAGAATCAACAATTTTGCCTGTGCTGATATGACTGGGTAGATAATGCCCTGCACCGTTGTTGGTGCGTCGGTCATTCCATTGAACTTAACCTGCATGGCTGTAAATAGATCAATTAACAATAAAAATGTCCAAGCGCTGACGAATGCAGACATTGCCAATACCAACCAAATGATTGGCGATCTTAAATAATACATTAATTCGGCTTTAAAAATGCTCACAAGTCTAAACCCACTGGTGTTGTATGTTGCATATAAATTTTTTCAATGTCATGCTGATGTGAGGAGCTATCTGTTTCAATATTGTCTAATAATTGACCATTTTGCATGATTAATATGCGGTCACTTATGTTTTGAGCTTCAGCTAAATAATGCGTTGACATAATGATTAGTGTCTGTTTTTTTAACTCATTAATAATGTTTCTAAATATTATAATTAAGTGCGGATCTAAACCATTCAAAGGTTCATCCATTATAAGCAACTTTGGTTTATTCAAAATTGCTTGGGCTAAATTCAACCTTTGCTTAAATCCCAAAGACAAATGCTGGGTTCTTTTATTTAAGACGTGTTCTAATTGGCAGATTTCAACTACATGCTTTATAGATTGTTTATGGCCTGTGATTCTTTTGCTATTGGCCATTAATTGTAATTGCTCAATTACAGTTAACTCAGAAATGATCAATGGAGATTCTGGCATATATCCAACCATTTTCAAATATTCTTGACGACTTTTCAAAGAATCTATGCCATTTAATAGTACCGTTCCAGACTGACAAAAAAAATGCCCAGCCATAGCTTTCATGAGTGAAGACTTGCCTGCACCATTGGGGCCTAATACAGTCACAGCCTGAAAACCATCTAAATTGAGATTAATGTTTTGCAAGATAATTTGTTGTCCTATCCTGTGCTGTAATGAATCAATGTTTAATTGAATGGGTTTCATTCTATTTTGTATCTAAAAAGCCTCGACTACGGTGATAAAAGACATTATAGTATGGCTTTAATTCGAAAATAAGATTAAACATGAATATTTTAGATATTTTACAACATGGCTTGTTAAATTTCTCGTTGTTACAAATTGTTATCACACTATTTTTTGCTACTCAAATAACCATACTTGCAGTGACATTGTATCTTCACCGTGAACAAACCCACAAAGGATTAAAATTACATCCAATCTTACAACATTACTTTCGGTTGCATTTATGGATGACCACAGGCATGTTAACCAAAGAATGGGTTGCCATTCATCGAAAACATCATGCCAAATGTGAAACTGAGGACGACCCACATAGCCCACAGCACCATGGCATTAAAAAAGTTTTATTTTCTGGTGTAGAATTATACAAAAGAGAGCGAGTAAAAAAAGAAACATTAGATAAATATGGAAAAGGTACTCCTAATGATTGGGTTGAAAATTTAATCTATAGCAAATTCCACTTTTTAGGAATTGCATTAATGTTAATCATCGATATTGCCTTATTCGGCATTATTGGCTTATCATTTTGGGCCATCCAAATTGCTTGGATCCCATTTTTTGCCGCAGGAGTTATCAATGGATTAGGACATTGGTCTGGCTATAGAAATTATTCTACCGATGATTGTTCTACAAACCTCACCCGTTTTGGATTTGTCATAGGTGGTGAAGAGCTGCACAATAACCACCATGCCTTCCCTTCTTCATGCAAATTTTCACATAAAAAAGGCGAGTACGATTGGGGGTGGACTGTGATTAAGCTATTGAATAAAATCGGCTTGGCAAAAATTAAGAAAACCATTCCTGAACTAGAACAATCAAACTCACCATCGATTGATTTAGAAACCGTCAAAGCCATGCTAACTCACAAAGTCAACCTGTTACAAGAGTATGTTAAAGATGTGGTTAAACCAGCCATTGCCCAAGAGTATAATGCCAATACCCGTAAGTTAAAAAAATCAACTGATAAGTTTTTGAATTCAATGTCTATTGACTGGCGTTTTTTAGACGATGATGCAAAAAACCTATTTAAGCAATATATCAAAACTTCACCAACCATTGAAACCATTATTCAATTCCGTGAAGATTTGAAAGAAATCTGGGAATCAAAAGGCAAGTCGACTGAACAAATGATCGATGCCATAAAAGAATGGTGCCACAATGCAGAACAAAGTGGCGTTGATACATTACAAGATTTTGCTAAAAAACTTCAAACATGTCGATTAAAAAGTATTTAATCTAATTCAAATTGAACTTTCTGTTGGATTGTAACTGGTTGCGAAATTGGAGCAAACTTATATTTTTGCACACTTCTTACAGCTTCAATATCAAATACTCCAGTAGGAACTGATTCAACAACCCGAACGTCCTCAACCAAACCATTTAGAGCAATATCTATATCCATGGTTACATATCCTGTTATGTGGTTATCTGCTGCCTTCCTTGGATAATTTGGAGCAACCCTTACAATTGGAACTATCTTTACATCTGTTTCAGTTTCAATTGACTTGTGTACCATTGGTGCTTTCACAGGTTTAGGAGGTGTTGGTGGGTTAACATGATCATGACTTACTTTTGGTGGTTGTGGTATTACTAATCGTTCTTCTGAAGAACTCTCACTGGTATTTGCTAAACTTGTTGTTGTAACAACAGTAGCTGTAATTGCTGATGTAATTAATACAAATGAGATTAATTTATTTTTTAAATTATTATTTGATGATTTGTTATTCTTTATTAACATAATACGCTCCTTAAGCATTGAATTTGATGAACAATAAATTTCAGGTATTTTTCCAGGTACCTGCCTTTTTATATTTTGACTAACTTGAAACAGTAATTTTGAATATTCGAGTTTTTGTGATTTATTCTTTGGATTCATTAGGACCAGTTGGTCAACAGATGTTTCTTGGTCATGTTTCAGCATTCTATTAATAATATAGATGACAGGATGAAACCAAAATGTAATAGTTAAGATTTTATACAGCATTCTTAACATTGGATCATAACGTTTACAGTGAATTAATTCGTGTTCAATTAACAATAATTGCTGCTGCTTATCTATTTCATAAGTATATTTTTTAGGCAAATAAACACAGGGTTTAATCATACCAAATGCCATTGGGCTTGTTACAAAATTAGATTCATGAACATTCTTTGATATGATATCTACGTCTAATTTCAATGCTTGTTTAAATGTTAAGTATTGATAGACAAGCCTTATAATCAGCAGTGATGCAATGATTATCCATGATATAATTGTCAATTCAGATAAGGATACAATGTTACTTACATTTTGTGCTGATACTTGAATAGTTGGCATAACCAAAAAATCAAATTGTGATACATCTGTCATTTGAATATTTGTTAATTGAAAAACTAGCAGTAACAACAATCCTAATGGAAATATAAACCACAATTGATAAATTAATGTTTGCTGGCAATTCAGCTTATTCATCAACCAACGCATTGATATAAAGAACAATCCAATAAAAGCAATATAAAAGCTTGCTGACCATAAAAATTGATAGAGACCATTCATAAATCATTCTCCATTTGAGAAATAATTGATTTTATTTCTTCTAGTTCATCTTTGCTCATTTTTTCATGGTCACTGAATGAAGCAAACAATCCACTTATACTACCTCCGTACATTCTGTCCAAAAATTGTTTATTTTCTGATTTGAGGTATTGTTTTTTAGAGATAGTTGATTGGTATAGGTATCTTCTGCCCTCTTTTTCGTAACTTAAAAACCCTTTATTTAATAGACGGTTAATTAAAGTTTTAATGGTAACAAAACTCCAAGAAGTTGTTTTAAGTTTTTCCGCGATTTGCTTTCCATCTAATGGGAAATCATCCCACAAAATATTCAGAATTTTGGCCTCAGATTGACTGATAGATTGTTTGTTGTTTTTCTTACTCATATTAGATTACAGTTGTAAACACAGCTTAAGTATTACACTTGTAATCGTTAATGTCAATAGATTACTTAAATCAAGATTGAGATAATTAAATAAAAAAGGTGAGTGTTTTAAATGTTTTTAATAAACTCTTTGACTTGATCTGATATTTCTTTGTCTTCAAGTGCTGAATCAATACTGGCCTGTAAATAACCTAGCTTGTGTCCACAATCATAACGTTTGCCATTGAGCGTGGCTGCGTAGAGGTTATTGGGTTTATTTAGCAATTGGGCTAACGCATCCGTTAACTGAATCTCACCGCCTTTATCGCTTTGTGTATTTTCAAGCAATTCAAATATTTTAGGGGACAAAACATATCGGCCAATAACACCTAGATTACTGGGTGCATCAGCTAAAGAGGGTTTTTCTACGATAGAAAGAATAGAATTAATTTCTGATGTGGCAGTGCCAATATCTACAATACCATATTGAGAAACCCTGTTATCAGGTACTTCTTCGACTGAAATAACACTGGCTTGTTTTGAAATAGCAGCATCAATTAATTGTTTGGTCGCATTATGGCCATTGGGCTTGATAAAATCATCTGCAAGAATAACAGAAAAATATTCATCACCCACAATTTCCTTGGCTTGCAATACAGCATGCCCTAGCCCTAAAGGCTCTCCTTGTGGAACAAACATACGGGTAATATTAATGGGTAACGTTTGTAATTTTTTAACTAAATGGTGTTTTCCTGCTTTCTCAAATTTTTCTGACAACATTGGAAGTGGGTCAAAATGATCACTAATTGAATGTTTACTGGCACTGGTAATAAATATTAATGTAGTAATCCCAGCCTCGATTGCCTCTTCAACAGCATATTGAATTAGAGGTTTATCAATGATAGGCAGCATTTCCTTGGGAGTAGATTTAGTTGCTGGTAAAAAACGGGTTCCCATTCCTCCTACAGGAAATACAGCTTTAGTTATCTTAGTCATATTTTGTTTACGGTCTCAACGATTGATAAATTTGATTGGTGAATAAATTCTGGCACCAGTTGTTTAATAGATTTGGTTAATTGTGTTTCTTGAAAATTAATGGCTTGTTGAATTGCAGTATTTAATTGCGATTCATAGCTATTTAATTGTTTAATTTTAGATGTAATATGGAATATTTTTTTGTGACTTGTGTGTTTCAACTCTTCAATATCATAATACAATTGTTCGTGCATTTTTTCACCAGCACGAAGACCACTAATGACTATTTCGATATCAACACCCGGAATTTTACCAGACAAACCAATCATGCGATTAGCTAAACTCATGATACTAATGGGTTTACCCATATCTAAAACATGAATATCACCGAAAGATCCCAATACCATAGATTGAACTATCAATTGGCAGGCTTCTTCAATTGTCATAAAGTACCTGGTCATGTCTTTATGAGTGACAGTTAGGGGTCCACCTTTTGCAATCTGTTCTTTAAATAAAGGCACAACACTGCCAGCGGATCCTAAAACATTTCCGAATCTTACTATGATATATTCGGTATCTGATTGTTTGTTTTTCAATTGGCAATAGGTTTCAGCTATGCGTTTGGTCGCACCCATAATACTGTATGGATTAACAGCTTTGTCAGTTGACACCAAAACCATTTTTTCTATATTAAACTGATCACATGTATCCACAATGTTTTTTGTGCCCACCACATTATTAATAAAACCTTCACATGGCATTTTTTCTAACAAAGGAACATGTTTGTAGGCAGCAGCATGAAAGACTATATCTGGCTTAACTTTTGAAAAAACATTAAATAAATGGGCTTTATCTGTGACGTTGACTAATAAGCTTTTTACCAATAAATCATTGTTAATGTCAGCCAATTCACGGTCTATTTGATAGAGATTGAATTCAGAGTGATCGAGAATACACAAACTTTTTATGTCTAATTTTGCCAGTTGCCTTGCCAACTCTGAACCTATAGACCCACCACCGCCTGATATTAAAACTGATTTTCCTTGAATGCTTTTTGCTACATTGGACCAATCAATATTTACAGCTTCTCTGCCCAATAAGTCATCAATGGTCACAGGCAATAGATTTGAAACATCAAAACCTTTATCTGTTAACTTATCTAAGTTTGGTAAAGTTAATAACTTACATTTCGTATTCATGCTGTTATCAACAATATTTTTCATTTGTTGAGCTGTAATGTTCTCATGGGTAATTACTAAGACTTGTACATCATATTGAGCGCATAGTTCCTCAATATTTTTCAAATTACCTAATATCTTAATGCCTCTTAAATTTGAACCAATAAATTTTTTGTGATCATCAACAATGCCTACGACATTATATAATCCTGATGCATGAGAATGTCGAATAAACATATCAGCAAGACGCCCTGCACCAATTAATAAAACCCTTTGTTTATCATTGCCTAATACATTAATTTTTGAATCTTTGAATACACGATAGGTTAACCTAGGAACGCCCCACAACACCATTAATATCAATGGGAACAAAATTAACACAAAACGCGAAACACCATCCGCTGGATGTAAAAGAAATAATACCTGTCTCTTATACACATCTCCGAGCCCACGAGACAGGCAGAAAT
>CAJXVJ010000192.1 GCA_913061105.1 uncultured Alcanivoracaceae bacterium
GAGATTTCTGCCTGTCTCGTGGGCTCGGAGATGTGTATAAGAGACAGGGTATCTACTACTTGAAGATATCCATAGAAATAATGTACTGTTTGCATCATTACGCGGCCCCAATTAATCGAGTTGACACTTGATAAGTTGAGTTTGCTCTTTAAAGGTTTATTGGCATATAATTTGCTTATAACTAAATCTAAATCATCAGCGCCATCTGGACAATTTGATACACTTACTGGGTGGATATTGGCATGTTGTAATGTTGTCATTTGGCGTTCTTGTTCAACGGTAATCATACCTGTTGGATAAAGCACCCAAGTATCAAGATTTGATTTTCCTGCTGCAAAATAGGCAGCGGCAGGACCGGTATCTCCTGTAGTGGCAACAATCAGGGTCTGGTGTTGATTTTTTCGTTGTAGAAAAAAATTAACCAAATTGACTAAAAATGCTTGGCCTATATCCTTAAATGAAATGGTAGGGCCGTGAAATAATTCCATGATGAAAGTATCATTTCTTGATTGTAATGGATGCAAGGGAATGATTTCTGAATTTTCAAATGGTTCATAAGCCGATTGTAAGATTTCTTTTAATTCAGTATCTGAAACTACTGACTTATCAATAAAAAGAGAAAGTACTTCATATGCCAATGAAACATAATCTAAACCTTTCCATTTTGCTAGTTGATTCTCTGAAATTGTAGGCAGTGACTCTGGAACATAAAGCCCCCCATCTTCAGCAAAACCATCTAGTATTGCTGTTTCGAAATCTACAGGACGACCACCGCCCTTATTACTGATATATTTAAGCATGTTATTTTCTCAAATTATCTTTATAAGCATTATAAACTGCTTTAGCTATCATGATATCTTGTACAGCAACACCTGTTAAATCTACAATACTTATTTGCTCATCATTTAAGCGTTGTAAATGACTGTTTTGAATCGCGGCACCCAGTTCTATTATCGATTGTTCCTTGATAGCACCATCAGATACAGCTCTATAGATTTCGCCACGACTTTTGCTTTGTGGTAAACTATCAGCTATCACAATATCTGCTTTTTTTAATACATTACTTGATAATTCCTGTTTGTCTTTTGTATCTGAACCAACAGCTGTAATATGTGTGCCTATTTGGATATCATCGGCTTTAAGCAGAGCTTTTTCAGCAGGTGTTGTTGTGACAATTAAATTGCAATGTTTTGCCAGTTCAGAAGTGGATTTAGCAATATTAACATCATAAAGACCATCTACTTCATTGGCAAACTTCTGTACATGATCTTTGTTACGGCCCCAAAGCCAAACAGAAGAACAAGGTGTTTGCTTTTGTAAGTATTGTAATTGCAATGAAGCTTGGATTCCTGTGCCAATAATACCAATAGATTTAATCTTTTGTGGAGCGAAATATTTGGCCGATAAAGCACCAGCTGCTGCAGTACGTATATCAGTCAAAAAGCCTTCATCAAGAAGCACAGCTTTAGGCTCACCTGTTTTTTGATTAAACAATAACATCAATCCTTGACTAGAAGGTATCCCAAGTTTTGAATTTTCATAAAATCCTGAAGCTATCTTGATAACATAATAATCATCGTTTTTGATGTACCCGTATTTTATGTGTGCATCACCTTTAGGATTATCAAATAATAACTCACCAACTGGTGGCACAACTGTGTTGCCATTGCTGTATTGGATAAACCCTTGTTCCATTGCATTGACAACATCTAAGTTGTGCATGCATGATTTAATGTCTTCAAGATTAATAATAGTTGTCATTTTTTTCTATACCAAATACTTGGTATTATCTCCTTCAATAATTTCTGATTTATTTTAATTGTTTTGGTATTTCGTTATATTATTGATGACAAATCATTCGTTTTGCCAAACTATTTTTTCTAATAATTCCTTTTCGAGATAATGATTAAAAGTGGACTCAATTTCACTTCGCTTGATTTTCATGGTGGGTGTTAGTAATCCATTTTCAATGGTCCATTCTTCATTTAAAACGACAAGATGATCTAATCTTTGGTGGCTTTCTAGTTGAGAATTAGCCTCATTTAGAATGCCTTCAAGCAATTTTGTTGCTGATTCTGATGCGGCGTTTTGTTGCTGGGCTAGCACAAGCAATGCGATGGGTTGTTTACGTCCACTGCCCATAACACACACTTGTTCTATTTCATTGTTTTGTGCCAATAAATTTTCAATTGGAGCAGGGGCAACGTATTTGCCTTTTGCTGTTTTGAATTGCTCTTTTACACGTCCGATAATTCGATAAACACCATCTGATGTTGCCGATCCCATGTCGCCAGTATGAAACCAACCGTCAGTAAAACTGGCTTTGGTCGCTTCAGGCTGAAGATAATATTCTTTAAAAACAGCAGGGCCACGAATCAGAATTTCCTTGTTATCATCAATTTTCATTTCAACACAGGCACAGGCTTTACCAATGGTGCCAAGCATCTTTGTGTTAAATGGAAAATTACTACAAGAAAGACCTGAAGTTTCAGTCATTCCCCATCCTTCTGATATAGGCATACCAAGTCGGTTATACCACTCCAGTGTGCTAAGCGAAATTGGGGCTGTGCCCGAACCAAAACAACGCGCCTTATTCAGCCCTAATCCTTTGCGTATCTTTTTAGCAATGAATTTATTGATAACAGGCATTTTCAATAATTTTTGTAGTTTTTTATCTGGAATTTTAGTTAATATTTCAATTTGAAATTTATTCCATAATCGGGGTACTGAAATAAACAAATGGGGTTCAGCTGTTTTGACATCGTCTATAAATGTATCTAAGCTTTCAACAAAAAAGACTTTACAACCGCTATAAAATGAAACGTTTTCAATGAGACTCCGTTCAGTGATATGGGCCAGTGGTAAATATGACATAACGTGATCTTTGTTTCTAACTCCCATGAGATCAACAGCCGTATTAGATGAAGCCGCTAAATTTTCATAAGATAAAACGACTCCTTTGGGCTTGCCTGTGCTTCCAGATGTAAATGCGATACTCATTGTTTCATCCGCATTAGCACTGTTAATTATTTCAAGGGGTTCTGTCTTAAGTAGGTCATTCCATGTATGTTGGCCGCTTATTGTAGGATAAGGTAAAGTTATTTTTTTTATTTTTGATGGAATACCGGCATCTGATTCCATTAAATTATCCAGTTTCCCAACAAATACAGCCTTACAATCGCTTTTATCCAAGACATAACTAATGGTTCCTCGATTTGCAGTTGGATAAATGGGCACTGAAATCATGCCTGCCATCATAATAGACAAATCACTGATAAACCATTCCGCACAGTTTTTAGATAATATCCCAATCCGGTCGCCTTTGACGAAGCCCAAATTTAATAATGCTTGGGCCATCCTTCTGGCCATCTCATCTACTTGTGACCAAGTATAAATAATAAGCTTCCTATCAATGGGTTGATGTAAATAGGCTTTGTTAGGTTGGGCTTTAACCATAGCTGAAAATTGTGCCAATGGAAGTGCATGATTCATTTACATTTCTCTTTAAGTTTGTTCTTAAAAATATACTCGGTTTTATATTTTTTGTCAAATATTGAGATTTTCAATTATTTTGAATATTCTTATATAGTTATCCTATTGGGCAAAAACACCTGATTATTTCAATAATATTATTGTCAATAATGATAAACATACAATAAAAGATATTTTCTTACGAAGCTGCCAAAACCATACTGGAATGATGTGATTGATATAGGCTTTTCGGTCTGCTACTAAGGCCACAATAAACCCAAAAAATAAAACTGAAAGGGCCATTTTGGTTGCAAAAGCCATTAGGCTTATCCAGGCTAAAAGCGCCAAAAAACTGCTTAACCATAAAACCAAGGTTTTTTTATTATCATGCAATGAAATACCCCATTGTATTCCTGCGATAAAAGATAAAATAACAACAGCGTAACTGTGCATTAAGGCCTTAGCCTTGAACCCTGAATAGGCAATTTCACCACCCAAAAATTCAGGCAAACTTAAGTAGGGGCTTAGTCCTATAAAAACAGCAATCAAAAAAGGAATCGCTCCAAAATAGGTTAATAAGGTTGTTGTTCGTTTTGTCGGATGATTAGTTTCCATTATATTTCATTCTTAGTATTTGAATACGTATGATAAGTTAATGGACGTGTAATTTATGTCAAAATTAAAATAAATTGTGCGTTCATAGTTTAAACAATTATGAATTAATATTGTACATGCATAGGAAACTAAGTCAGTCAATGGCTGTTAGTTTTGTTTAAATATTATAATAATGGGTAATAAAATTAATCAGTAGAAAACTCTTGGTCGAATTTTATATTTATCACAGCATCAGAATTGTGTGGTTTAATTTGTGCTTTGAATTTGATGATTTCTTTACTGCTGACAGAAAAAACACCTATATAATAGATTGCGCCGTCGTTCTCACTTATTTGCCTTAATTCAACTTCTTTATTTTGTCCATAAAAATTTTGTGCGCTGATTATTATCTGAGCTTTAACTGGCTGTGATAGCTTACCCTCAACTTGTTTGAGAACTGCAATATTAACAAATCCTTTATTTTTAGAACGACCAATTTGGTAATGTTTAGAAACTTCAGGAGTTAGAAAGCTGGTAGAAATGGCGTTGTAATGAACTTCATAACCTTGTTCGGTTGTTGAGTTTTCCGTCTCTGCACTGTGAACATTAAATGAAATAGATGCCAACAATATAATAGTAACTCGTAAAAATTGTAATTTCATGACAGTAGCCTCTTATGTAATGGGTATATTGAATAAGACACTATAACACAAAAATAGCTTACATAAAAAAAGCCAAATGAAAAAATCATTTGGCTTTAACTGTTATAAAAGATTCGTCTGTATTAAGACACAAGCTTCTTAATGGCTTCACCCAATAACGTTGGAGATTTAACCGTGGTAACACCGGCTGCTTCTAATGCTTCGTATTTTGCTTGGGCTGTGCCTTTACCACCAGCTACAATGGCACCTGCATGACCCATACGTTTTCCTGCAGGAGCAGTGACGCCAGCAATATAAGACACAACAGGTTTAGTTACATGTTGTTTAATATATTCTGCTGCATCTTCTTCAGCAGAACCACCGATTTCACCAACCATGATAATACCTTCAGTTTGTGGATCGGCTTGAAATAATTTCAAGCAATCAACAAAATTCATGCCTTGAATTGGGTCTCCACCGATACCGATACAAGTAGTTTGTCCCAATCCTACTTTAGTGGTTTGGTGAACAGCTTCATAAGTCAGAGTACCAGATCGAGAAACAATACCAATGTTTCCTACTTTATGAATTGGGCCAGGCATAATGCCGATTTTACATTCGCCTGGTGTGATCACACCTGGGCAATTTGGGCCAATCAAATTAATTTCTGGCTTTGTATCTAAAACAGCTTTTACTTTCATCATATCCAATACAGGAATGCCTTCAGTAATACAGATTATGACTGAAATGCCAGCATCAACAGCTTCCATAATGGCGTCGGCTGCAAATGGAGGAGGAACGAGTATCATGCTTGCATCGGCACCTGTTGCTTTGACTGCATCAGATACAGTATTGAAAACAGGGCGATCTAAATGGCTTGTGCCACCTTTACCTGGAGTAACGCCACCAACAATTTGTGTGCCATATTCGATGGCTTGCTCTGAATGAAAAGTTCCTTGTGAACCAGTAAAACCTTGAACAACTACTTTTGTGTTTTTATTAATTAATACGCTCATATTGTTCTCCTTATGCTACCGCTGCAACTGCTTTATTAGCAGCATCATCTAAATCGTCAGCTGCTATGACAGCCAGGCCACTTTGTTCAATTAATGCTTTTCCTTTTTCAACATTTGTTCCTTCCAAACGAACGATGATAGGTTGTTCAACACCGACTTCTTTAATGGCATCAATAATGCCTTGAGCAATTAAATCGCAACGTACAATACCACCAAAAATATTGACTAAGATTGATTTTACATTTTTATCTGACAAAATGATTTTAAAAGCTGTGGCTACACGTGCAGCTGTGGCTCCGCCACCAACATCTAAGAAGTTAGCTGGGTCTCCACCTTTTAATTTAATCACATCCATTGTTGCCATGGCTAAACCAGCACCATTAACCATACAAGCAATATTGCCATCCAGTTTAATGTAATTTAATTCGTGTTCATGTGCCTCAGCTTCAGCTGGGTCTTCTTGTGTTTTATCTCGTAAAGCAGCCAAATTTTTGTGTCTGAATAATGCGTTGTCATCGATTGCAATCTTTGCATCAAGTGCAACAATGTCATCATTTCCATCAATGATCAATGGGTTAACTTCGACTAAAGCAAGGTCATTTTCAACAAACATCTTATGTAGTGCCAGCATAATACCAGTTAATTGACGGGTTTGTTTTGAAGTCAGTCCCATTTGAAAACCAACTTTGCGGCATTCATAAGGATAAAGCCCTTCGTTGTTTTCTACTATCACAGTATGTATTAATTCTGGGGTAGTTTTAGCCACTTCTTCAATGTCCATCCCGCCTTCAGCACAGACAACAAAAGAGATGCATTTGTTGGCCCTGTCAACCAATACACTGAGGTATATTTCTTGTTTTATATCAGCTGCGGCTGTAATTAAAACTTCATTAACAGGCAATGCCATGCCGCCAGTTTGATAAGTTTCAATGGTCATACCTAACATGTTCTTGGTGTTTTCTTTTACTGCATCTAAACTTGTAGAAAATTTAACACCGCCAGCTTTACCACGCCCACCTGCGTGTACTTGAGCTTTAACAACCCATGCATCGCCGCCTAATTTTTCAGCAGCTGCAACAGCTTCATCAACTGATCTGGCTACAATTCCAGCAGGAATTGGAATGCCATAAGAAGCAAAGATTTCTTTTGCTTGATATTCATGAAAATTCATTTATATACCTCTTAATGATTTATAATAATATAAAGGGCGCTATTATAACGGAAACTTAGACGAATATTTCATTCGAGAATACAAATTTATGAAATAAGAGCATATATCTAATATATGTAATATTATTGGATTAAAAATCATCCTCAAAAATAGTTAAAAACAGGTAAAATATTTAATATTTTAAAAATTGTGTCAGCAATCACATAAATGGAATGGCAAAATGATTAAGATAGTTGTTCAAAAAGTTAAGAAAATCGTGTAAAGTACAGATACTGTCTCTTATACACATCTGACGCTGCCGACGATCTACTCTGTGT
>CAJXVJ010000193.1 GCA_913061105.1 uncultured Alcanivoracaceae bacterium
TTCTTATATAGTGGAACACCTATGTGTGCTCCTTTTTTGTTGATTTACATATTAATGTCGAATAATATAAATAATTTAACATTAGCCAATTCCAAAAGCGGGCGGACACATAGGTCCGCACCCTACGAGACTGAGTTTTTTTGAAAAATTAAATATCGCCTTAGAATTTTTATGATTAAAAATACCAACTCAATCCCAGTTGCACATAATCATCATTGGCAAAAGCTCGGGCAGTATCTGATTCGTCAACATTGGTTAGGGCTCTTAATCTTAGTTCAGCGCTGAGGTTGTCACCGATGCGGCGTTCGGCTTCTATGTTCACAAATGTGGTGTCGTTTTCGGTGTCCACAACAATACCGGCTAATATGCTGGTGTCTTGACTGTCATTAAAGGCATATCTGGCGGCCAGGAATACATCATTGTCTGCTATGGTTGGCGCTGAAAGTTCATTTCTGTCATCGTGTTGGTATTCGAATAACAAACCCAAATCATGGACATTGTCATTGATTTGATACAGTGTGTATTCAAATCCTGCAACAGCTGCAAAGAAATTATCGACATCTGTTGAGCGCTGTATGCTTTCAAATTTCCACAACCAGGCTTCATTAGTGTATTGCATATCGACGCCAACTTGGGTCATTTGAGAATAGTTTGCTACTAATTCTGTGAATCCTTTATTGGGTGTTAATGTGGGCTCTCGATTTGTACCATCAAAAACATGAAAACCAAAGTCCACATCGCCAAAATAATGGCTGTATCTAAAGGCCAAATCGACATGGTTTTCTTCATCGCTGGATTCATAAATGGCATCATCGGCGACATTGAGACCAAAGTTAAATCTGCCATCAGTGCTGGCAAATGTTCTTTCTCTAAAGTAGGGCAGAACATAAAAATCCAGTTTGCCCCATTCTTTTTGGTTGCTGAAATGTATCATGGGTTGACCTAGTTTGGCTTCTTGATCAAAATCTTCTACTAAATCAGTTTGATTAATAACATCGACCAAATGCACTGATTCGGTTACGCCCCAAAAGACTTTGTTTATGCCGATTAGGGTCGTCCAATCACCGGAATTAAAAGACCAATACAGTTCTCTGACATCCAAGTGTGTTCTTTCGCTGTCTTGTTCATCATAACGACCAAATCCAACAAAGCTAAAGCGTTTTTTACGGTCTTCACTTCTCCACTTGGCTTCAGGTTCAATAAAGCCAGAAACTAAAATACGATTAGAATCGTTGTCAATCAAGGGCGCTTGGGTAAACCCCCTGAATTCCAATCCAACACTGGCAGAAAAGTCAATCTCTTGTGCCCGTATTGAGTGAAAGCCCAATGTTGCTAATAATAGTAATGTCTTATTCATTTTATTCTCATTAACGCAATTGGGTTAATTTTCCTTTGACAAAATCTATGCCACTTAACCCAACCTTGAATTTATAGTCAGAATAGATTAATTCAGTCACTTTGCCATTTTTATGGTTTGACATATTTAATTTTTGCGCGCGCCAGATACCACCATAATTTTTATATTCTTGTAATCTTAACGTTTTAAATAAGCTATCACGGCGATCGTAGAAATCGACCTTGCGCAATTGAAAATCAGTTTGATCAATCCAAGCGATTTGTTTGGTGTAACCTGAGTGTTCATATTTGGGCTTGCGTTCAATCACATCACATGTCATGTCACCACAAGGCTCTTCACGTAACCAAACATAACTGTATTTATTGAGTTCTGTTGAGGTGAAATCTTCAAAAGCAAATTCTGAACCCACAAAAGGTCCAGATTTGTTTTTGGATGAGATGCGTTTTACTCTTTTTAGAGCGGGTAAATACAACCATTGATTATCAGGGTCAAGAATCTTGGCATGAGACAATAAGGCTGTGCCTTCTACATCTTTTGGTGTGTTAAACACCACCAAAGATTTATCGCCAACTGATTCGTCAGCGACTTCTAATGTAACAAAACTCATTGAGCGTGAAGACTCTTGTCCAGCTTTGTTGCGCAGAATCATGGTCACATCCACTTCGCTGTCGATAAAGCCTCGATCTGTTCTGTCTGATCTGGCTGAAATTTCATGGCCTTTATTTGCTAACTCAGTGTCTTGTGCCATCAATAATGCTGGCGTTAATATCATAGTCAGAATTATTGCCGTCGATAAACTGGCTTTTGTTTTTGTTTTGTTCATTTTAGTTTCTCCAATTTTTAATTTTGCGGTGTTCTTTCTGTCAAAAAACACCAGTAATGCTGGTAATAATAAAAAGTCAAGGATCAATGCAAATCCAATGGCAATCGCTGTTAACATGCCCATGTCATAATTGACTTTAAATGTAGAGGTTGTCATGACTAGGAATCCACTGGCCAATATGACTGTGTTCACTAATATGGCTACACCGACATTTTTATAGGCATATTTTACAGAATCTGATGCATCCAATCCTTTTTCATCTCGTGCTCTGACATATTTGGATAAGAAATGCACGGTGTCATCAACGATTATACCCAATGAGATAGAGGCCACAGTTGCTACTGAGAATCCAACTTCTCCTACTAATATGGCCCAAGCTCCAAATGTGGTGAGTATTGGCAAGCCATTAGGAATAAGGCTTAACAATCCCAATCTCCAATTCATCAACGAAAACATGAGTATCAAAGATATGACCAATACAGCCCCAATGGTTCCAGCAATCATATTATTGACATTACGTTCAGCAATATAGGTAAACATCACTTGTGTACTGGTTGGCACTATCGATTGCATATAATCGGGCAGATTAGATTTAATCCATTCTTGGGTTTCTTCTAAAAAGGCTTTGGTTTGTGCTGTAGATGTTTTGCCCATAGTGGCTGTGATTCTTGTGGCAGATTTATCAATGTTGATTCTGTCGTTTAAATCTAATCCAAATGGCAGTGACATTTCATAAAACAATAAGTACTGAGCCGATAATTCTGGCTCACTGGGTATTTTATAATAGCTTTCATCATCACCATGCAGGTTTTTGTTCAAACGTTTTATAATTTCTGAATAAGAATATACATGTTTTACCACATCTTGAGATCTTAAATACTCGGTAAACTTCTCTAATTGTTGTAAATATTCAGGGTCGCTTATTCCACCAGATGCTTGTGAAGGCATTGAAAACTCAACAGGATAAACCCCAAAGTTTTTAACAACCTGATCTGTATGTTGTCTAAACTCTATACTTTCATCAAAATATTCAGCCCATTGGTCATTAAATTCAATGCGACTAATAAATGAGATCAAAAACAGGCTAGATAAACCCAAAGTAACTATGAGTTTTTTAGGGTTGTTGACTACAAAATCACCCAATTTAGTCATCATCGCATCGCTTTTCGATGCTTTTGTTGGTGCTTTCATTGGCATCAAGTGCATCAGTGCAGGTAGCAAAACTAATGACAATAACCATGCCATAAATATGCCCATGGCGGTGATGTTTCCTAAATGCCAGAATGGTGGTGAATCAGAAAAGTTCAAAGCCAAAAAGCCAATGATGGTGGTTAATGATGTAATGGTCACCGGCATAAAATTGACCCTGATGGCTTCAGTTATGGCTGCAGATTTATTCATGCCTTCTCTTAAAAAGGTTTTCAACGATATTAATATGTGTAAAGAATCTGCTATGGCCAACGTCATGATTATGGTGGGCGCTGATGCAGAAATAGGGGTCAGTTTTATACCAAAATATCCAGCCATTCCCATGCCAAATATACTGGATAAGAATATAATAATGATGGTACCAAATGTAGCTGTAAATGATCGTATAATCAATAATGTTAATGCCAGTATCACACCAAACATAATCGGAACCAATGTTTGCATGTCACCAAATCCTGCCTCTGAGAAAGCATTGTTTAACATGGAAACACCACTTACAGAAATGGTGAGATCAGGATATTTTTCACTCAACTCACTTGATAATGCCCGCGCTTTTGCGACAGATTCAGGTACTTCCATCAATTCTTTTTGTGGATAGTTTAATGTAATGTTAATGGCAGTTGCGTTGCCATTTTCACTGATCAATTGTTTGTATAATAGCGGTTCATCCATGGCTATCTGTTTTATTTTAGCTAATTCAGCCGGTAATAATGCTTGTGCATTCTCAACCAAATCTTCAACAATCAAATCATCTTCTTCGCTATAGGTATATTGAAAGTTACTGATTGAATCTACTCTTTGTGTATGAGGAATCTGCCAGGCTTCTTCTGTTAACCATTCAACAGCATCTAAGGTATTATTTGTAAATATCTCTTTGTCTTTGGGTTCTATAACAATAATAATGTTATCGTTTTTAGAATAGACTGTTTGTAACTTTTCAAAGGCTATCAATTCTGGATTGGCATCTGAAAAGAAAGCCCTATAATCTGTTGAAAAGCTTAAAAAACGGCCACCAGATCCAGCTCCAACTGCTATAAGAATGGCTAAAAATACCACCATTAATCTGTTATTAATGACTAGTTTGGTCAAATTTACTGCAAATAAATCGACTAGTTTAAAATATTTACTCATTAGTTTTACTCCATGCTATTGTTCTTAGCATTTATTTATGACCAAACGGTCATTTAATAATCAAAAAAAACTAAGGCAATTAAAGCCCTAGCAATTGTAACTGTATGTCTAAAAGTTGTTTACTTTGTTCTATCTCTAACATGTTTTTTGTCACAGAACTAAGTCCACACATAAACGTCATCATTATTCCGAAGGTAATTTCAGGGGGAAATTTTAATTCGTAATCAAATTCATTTTGTGCTTTGTTTAAAGTTGTCATCATAAACTGTTTGAACATGTTGTCATGTTTTTCTAGCACATCACGAATGTCATCATCATGTGGTGCGGTTTCAACCAGGGTATTGACGGCCAAACAACCAACATTGCTGCATTCCCCATCGGTACAAGACATGTCAAGCATTTCATGCATGGCATTTTTTAGTCCTTTTATTGGGTCTTCAGCTTTGTTAACGGTTTCCGAGACGCTATGTAACATTTGATCTTGATAACTAGATAAGCAGGCAATAAAAAGTGATTTTTTATCACCAAATGTTTGGTATAGACTGCCTTTGTGTAATCCCGTCGCTTTTAAAATATCGGCAACACTTGTGGCTTCATAACCTTTGGCCCAGAAGATATTCATGGCAATTTCGAGAATCGCTTCTGGTTCTAATTTTCTTGGTCTACCAATATTCATGCTCGCATAATAATAGTTTATGACCGCTTGGTCAAGTAAAATATTAATAAAATGACCAATTGGTCATAAAAGCACAAATAATTTAACAAATGAAATAGATTGGTTTATACTGAATAGATATTTTAATGCGAAATAAAGACAATGAAAGTTCATGATTCAATTAATGTAATAGGAGAACCGTTACAAATCTGTAGTGAAAATCCTAAAACCGGTTTCTTACGTGATGGTAAATGCAACACCTGTGATGAAGACACCGGATCACATACTGTCTGTATTCAAGCGACAAAAGAGTTTTTGCAATATTCACGTTTTGCTGGCAATGATTTATCTACTCCTGCCCCTCAATTTGGTTTTGAAGGTTTGAAACCTGGAGATAATTGGTGTCTTTGTGCGTTAAGGTGGTTAGAAGCCCACAATAATAAATGTGCGCCAAATGTCTACTTAATGCGAACACACATGCGTGCATTAGAAGTTATCCCAATTAAATTGTTAAAACAACATGCCATTGATTTGAACTAACGCCATAACTTAAAGGATAAACATGATAAAACTATACCAATTTCCTATTTCTCACTATTGCGAAAAAATACGTTGGGCCTTAGACCACAAAGGCATTGAATACAAAAAAATAAATCTCTTGCCAGGCTTACACCTTAAGCACACAAAGAAAATCGCCAAACAATCTTCAGTGCCTGTTTTGATAGATGGAGAGCACATTGTTCAAAACTCGAATGATATTATTACATATTTAGATAAGACCTATGCACATAAGAGTTTAACCCCAAAAGATGAAGATCATAAAAGACAAGCGTTAGAATGGGAAAATTATGTAGACAAAGAACTCGGCGCTCATGTGCGTTGTGTTTGTTATCACATATTATTAGATCATCCTGAGATTGTAATTCCTTTCTTTACCCATGAAGGTCCTTGGTACGGCAAACTGTTTATGAAGTTTGGGTTCAAAAAACTACAATCTAAAATGCGTTATTTCATGAAAATCAATGAAGAGACGGCACAAGAATCCTATGAAAAAATGAAATTGGTTATTGATAAATTGTATGAGCATTTACAAACCAATAAATATTTAGTGGGTGATGAATTTACCCGTGCTGATCTGGCTGCGGCATCATTATTGGCACCATTGTGCCAACCCAATGGTTATGGATTAGAGTGGCCAGAAAAAACACCAAATCGATTATTAGCAATATCTGATGAGTTTGAAGATAAACTAAAATGGGTACATGATGTCTATGCTAATTACAGATAAAGTTATAAAGTGAGTTAACATGAAAACAATTGGTCTTTTAGGTGGAATGAGCTGGCAATCAACAGTCAGCTATTATCAAGCGATTAATAATGGCATCAACCAAAAATGTGGTGGATCTCACTCTGCTAAAGTTTGTATGTTTAGTGTTGATTTTGATGAAATTGAAAAGTTACAAAATTTTGGTGATTGGCCAGCAATGGCAGGTATTTTAACAGAAGCTGCAAAAGGCATTGAAAAAGGTGGAGCTGATTTCTTATTAATCTGCACCAATACCATGCACAAAGTGGCGGATGATATTCAAAACAACATTTCAATACCAATCTTGCACATAGCCGATGCCACTGCAAGTCAATTAAAAAACGATGGTGTAACCAAGGTTGGGTTATTGGGAACACGATTTACCATGGAACAAGATTTTTATAAAGCCCGATTGGTAGAAAAGTTTGGTATACAAGTCGTGGTTCCCGATAGCGATGATCAAACAATCATTCATGATGTCATCTACAAAGAACTCATTCAAGGCGTAATTATAGAGGATTCTAGGTTACAATATTTAAAGGTTATAGATAAATTGTTTGAACAAGGTGCACAAGCCGTGATTTTGGGTTGTACTGAAATTGCCTTGCTGGTTCAGCAAAGTCATACACAAGTGCCATTATACGATACCACTGAAATTCATGCAGCCAGTGCTGTGGCTGTCTCTTATACACATCTGACGCTGCCGACGATCTACTCTGTGTA
>CAJXVJ010000194.1 GCA_913061105.1 uncultured Alcanivoracaceae bacterium
GAGTAGATCGTCGGCAGCGTCAGATGTGTATAAGAGACAGTTGATAATCCATGCCATATCCAAAGATATATAGGTCTTCGACTTCAATGCCATAATAATCAACAGTAAAATCTGCATAACCACGGTCGTGTTTCTTAGTTACCAATACAGCTGATTTTACTGAAGCAGCGCCTTTTTCTTTGCACCATTCATCAACCGCCATTAATGTATAGCCTTCATCAAATATGTCATCAATTAACAAAACATGTTTGTCTTTTAGAATGGTTTCACATTGGTGTTTCCAAATGAGTTGTCCACCAGTTGTTTCTGTTCCGTAACGGCTGACTTGAACATAATCCATTTCCATGTCTAAATTGAGATTTTTGGCTAAATCGGTAGCAAATATCATGCCACCATTCATGATGGTTAAAAACACAACTTCCTGATTTTTATAATCAGCATTTAATGTATCGGCCATTTCTTTTATGTGCTTTTGGATTTTTTCTCTGCTATACAAAAGAGTGCTATTTTCAGGCAATAAATTGTCTTGATTCATGTGTTTATCCTCTATATAAATTTAAAAGTCACGTGTTATGATTTTACCAAACCTTCAGTTGTTTCATGAAACTGTATTTTTGGATAACGTTCTTGTGTTAGTTGTAGATTGACATAGGTTGGTGCGATATAAACCAAATGTCCATGTGCATCTTGGGCTAAATTTTGAACGGCTTTGTTTTTGAAGTTATCCAATTCTTTTTCATCCTCAGCTGTAATCCAGCGGGCTGTTGCAACATTGATGTTTTCAAATATTGCTTCTACATTGTATTCTCTTAATAATCGATAGGCAACCACTTCAAATTGGAGCACACCAATGGCACCTAAGATTAAATCATTGCTCATTATCGGTTTGAAAAACTGGGTAGCACCTTCTTCTGATAATTGCGCCAGTCCCTTTTGTAATGCTTTTAATTTAAGTGGGTTCTTTAATTGTGCACGACGAAACAACTCAGGTGCAAAACTGGGAATACCAGTAAACTTTAAATTTTCACCCGTGGTAAATGTATCACCAATTGAGATGGTTCCATGGTTGTGAACACCAATAATATCGCCGGTATAAGCATGTTCCAAATGCTCTCTTTGTTCTGCTAAAAAGGTCAATGCATTGGGTATTTTTAATTCTTTTTGTGTGCGAATTTGCTTGAGTTTCATACCTTGTGAAAATTGCCCTGAACAAATACGCATAAATGCAATTCTGTCACGGTGTTTTGGATCCATATTGGCTTGGATTTTAAACACGAAACCGGTAAAATCCTTTTCATCGGCTTCAACGATTCTTGTTTCAGTTGTGTGTGGTTGAGGGCAGGGTGCATGGGCTGCAAAAGCATCTAACAATGGTTCTACGCCAAAATTATTGATGGCAGATCCAAAAAACACAGGAGTTAATTCTCCTCTTAAATAAGCCTCTTTATCAAAGGCATGGCTGGCACCTTGAACCAGTTCAATTTCTTCTCTAAAATCATCGGCTTCATCACCTAAAGCAGTATCTAACTTTTCACTGTCCAATCCTTGAATAATTTCTGCTTTTTGTGTTTCATAGTTTTTTCCAGCTTCATACAATAAAACCGTATCATCAATAAAATGGTAAACACCTTTTAATCGTTTGCCCATGCCAATAGGCCATGTGATTGGCGCACATTTTATTTTTAAAATGTCTTCCACTTCATCCATTAATTCAATCGGATCTCTTCCTTCACGATCTAATTTATTGATAAATGTAAATATTGGAGTGGTGCGTAATCGGCATACTTCCATTAATTTAATGGTACGCTGCTCTACGCCTTTGGCACAATCTATTACCATTAATGCTGAATCTACAGCCGTAAGTGTTCTATAGGTGTCTTCTGAAAAGTCGGCATGACCAGGAGTATCCAATAAATTTATGGTACATCCTTTGTAAGGAAACTGCATAATAGAAGAGGTGACCGAGATCCCTCTTTCTTTCTCCATCTCCATCCAATCAGAAGTGGCTCCTTTGGCTGTTTTATTGGATTTTACTGCACCAGCGACATTTATGGCTCCACCAAATAAAAGTATTTTTTCTGTTATGGTTGTTTTACCTGCATCCGGGTGTGAAATAATGGCAAATGTGCGCCTTTTTTGCATTTCTGACATATTAATATATGTGTATGTTAAAAAAAAGCGTACTTTATCATGAAATGCTTGATTTTGCGAACTGCGTATTTGATTAAATCTAAATACTTGTGGTAGAATCCCGTCATTAAATAAATTACAATTATCATTGAATGCGCATATTTTTAATACTTACATTATTTAGTACTTTTTCAGTTGCTGAAATTAGTACAATTTCTCCACATAAATCCTCAATATTAAGCGGTCCCAGTGTAACTGACTTTACTCCTCATGGAACCCAACCTGATTTAATGTTTGATCTTGAGCCAGCTGACAGCTGCTCAACTTGCCATGGGGGTGCTCCTTCTGCACCAGATGATGCTGATAATATGCCATTTTCAACTTGGGCTGGTTCAATGATGGCAAATGCTACCAGAGACCCATTATTTTGGGCTGCTGTAGATATTGCCAATCAAGATATACCAGGTGTTGGTGATTTTTGTATTCGTTGTCATACTCCAATGGGATTTTATAATGGTCATACCAAAGATGGTACTGGCAATATGGACTATGCCAATGGCTGTGAATTATCAGGAACAGTCAATTCAAGTGAAAGCAAATTAAATGATTATCAAGGAGTTAATTGCCACTTTTGTCACCGCCAAGATCAAAATGGTCCGAACGACGAACCACAAATGATGCAAAATTCTAATGTTTGGATTGATGATGAAGTCTGTGATAACCCTGAATTAAATAACCCTTTTGGACCATGTAGAAAAGGACCATACAAGGACTATGCGACAAACCCTGATGTTGGTGAACCTCCACATGAATGGGAACAATCAAATTTCATAACAAAAGGTGAATTTTGTGGCAGTTGCCATAATGTTACTTCTCCACAAGTATTAACTAATGGCGTATTGTCTTATGCCAAGACATTAATTGACAGCCAAGGTAATGATACCGGTATACCTATGCCAATTGAAAGAACTTTCGATGAATGGAAAAGTAGCTTATTTTCTGACCTCATTTTTCAGAATGGGCTCGGTGGAGATGCTATTACTGAACTACCAAATTTATCTGTAGGGCAAACCTGTCAAGATTGCCATATGCCAAAATCGGAAAGTTTAGATGCAAGGGCATGTGTTTTCAATGCACCAGGGGCAAGAGCTGGCACATTAAACAAGCATGATCTTACTGGTGGCAATACATGGGTTCCTATGATATTAAAAGGTTTATATGGTGTTGACCTAAGTACAGGTAATTTTGATCGATCGGCAGCTTTTGATTATACCATTGCATCTGCTATGGATATGTTGCAAAATAAAAGCGCTTTGATTGAGACCAATATTCAATCAACTACACCAACTCATATAGATGTTGATGTAAAAGTGACCAACCTAACCGGGCATAAATTACCGACAGGGTATTTAGAAGGTAGACGTATGTGGATTAATGTTGTCGCTATAGACAATAACGGCGCTACTATCTTTGAAAGTGGTGCTTATGACACAAATACGGCTGTCTTAACTGAGGCAGGTACAAAAGTTTATGAAACTTCTCAAGGAATTTGGGATGGACAAACTTGTGTCACGACAGAAGAAATACCAAATGGAGAGGGTGTGACAATAAGAAAGCTATTTCATTTTGTTACAAATAACTGTATTGCCAAAGATAATAGAATCCCACCACTTGGATTTACAGGTGGAACAAATATTGAAATGATGCCTGTTGGTATTAGTTATCCTACAAGGCCAGGAATGCCGGGACAATTAGTTAATTATGATATTACTTCTTATAATATTCCCATTCCAAATGGCACGCCATTGCCAATAACAGTAACTTCAACATTGAAGTTTCAGGTTGCCAGTAAAGATTACATTGATTTTTTAGATTCAGAAAGCACTACAGCTTCTGAAAATGATTTATGTGTCAATAGTCCTACTAGACCACAAACTGTGGGTCCAGCAGATCAATCACGGGGAGCATTTATGAAATCGCTTTGGAATACTTATGGTAAATCTGCTCCAGTAGATATGGTCTCCTCTTCAACACAAACACAAAATTAAATTATGAAAAAAATACTCATTATATTATTAGTAGCTTTAACATCGAACCTTTATGCTGAACCTATATTTCAACCATTAAACCAAGCTGATTTACCAACTAAAGCCAGTAAAATCTCTTATGATGATTCTGGGAAAATAATTGAGCTTGTCACCAGTCATTGGGAAGATAGAATCAAAACCAAAGAAGGTTTGGAATATTATTCATATGAACAAGGCTACAATTATCATAAAAAACAAGGTTTTTTGAAAATTTATACTAAAGATGGTACTTTAGTAGAAGAGAAATGGAACACATCAATTGATGGCGGTGTGGCTGCAGAAGAAGTTTTGAATGCATTTGAGATAATAAAAAACAACGATGTAATTAAAGGTCATTTTGCAACAACAGATGAAGCTATTATGCTATATGGCGGATTTAATTTCAAAGATGATAAGGAATGTGTACTAGGTAGAAGATGTGTCCATGTATTTTCATCAACATTAAATAGAACAGTATTATCACATTCAATTGTTAGATTAACAGATTCAAAAGTGGTTTATCCCATATTTGATAAGAAAAAACATCAAGAACGAATTTCAAAAATAGAAAACAAAAATCAAACTAAGAGGAAATTATGAAAAAAATATTAATATGCACAATGGCATTGTTGTCATTTCAATCAATTGCAGGTGGTGGCGGTAGTCCATCATGTAATGGATCAGGTGAAACAAAAGTGAGCTGGCCAACAAATGATCCTGTATTTGAATTTTGTTATTTAGGACCTGAACAAAGTTCTGCTGCAGATGGATCTAGTTTAGAAATCCGTGATGTTTATTTTAATGGTTATTATGCCATTGAGCGTTCTCATATCCCCATGTTATTTGCTGAGTACGATAATGGAACATGCTACAGAGATTGGAAAAACACCGATGCCTCTTTTCTGAGACCAGATACAGTTGAAAACCCAACCAGAGCTGCAATCACGACTTGTGATGCTTCTGTTAGCCCAACTCAAGTTGTAGGCAACTGTCCATTTCAAGATGTTAGTCAAGGTGGTTCAGGTTCTGTAGGTAATGGAGGAGATTGTGTTTCTGGAGTAACTATTGAAAAATATGCTGATCACATGGTATTAACTGCTAACCATTCTGCTGATTGGTATAAATATTCTTCTAGATACACATTCTATCTAGATGGTAGAATCGCACCTCGTTTTGGATTTGGAAACAGTACAGGAACACTTGATGATGTAACCCATTTTCACCACGCATACTGGAGAGTTAATTTTGATATAGATGGCTCAGATAATGATCAAGTCTTTATCGATAATTCAGTACAAACAACAGAATTTGCTGATATGAGAAATCAAGGTGCGAACACGAATTGGACTGTAAGAGATTCTGTAACTGGAAGAGGATATCGAGTTGAGGCAACTGCTGAAGATTATCTTGTTACACAGCCTACTACAGGTGATGGATATCATCCAGTTGATATTATGACGACTAAGTATAAAACTATTGGTGGCAATTTAACTGAATATTCAGACACTCCAGGCCAAAATAACTTGTTTGAATGTGGCATGGCTGCAGGGAACTTGGTAAATGGTGAGAGTATTGATGATGAAGATGTGGTTTTTTGGTACAGAGCCGCTGTTAAAGATATAGCAGACATAGGCTTGGTTTGTAAATTTGCTGGTCCAATATTTTACCCAGTTGGTGATTGGGATGTATTCAATCCTGACGTAATATTTAAAAATAGTTTTGATAATTAATTAAAACCAATAATAATTGAAATAAAAAAAGAGGCTTTAAGCCTCTTTTTTTTGGGTAAAATATTATTTACTATTTTTAAGACTTCCCTTGTGATGCCACAGCCTTCTCGGCTTTTTTAATCGCATCCTGATCACCAAGATAATAGTTTCTGATTGGGGTTAAATCATCGTTTAATTCATAAACCAATGGCGCACCAGTTGGTATGTTTAATTTTAATATTTCCTCATCAGACACATTATCTAAATGTTTTACTAAAGCCCTGAGGGAATTACCATGTGCGACAATAATGAGTTTTTTGCCTTTTTTAAGATCTGGTACAATTTTAGCATTCCAAAATGGCATGACTCGATTATAAGTGTCTTCTAAACATTCACCCAATGGGATTTGAGATTTCTTTAATCGACTATACACTCTTTTCTTGGCAGAATTTCGGTCATCTTCCCAATCAAGTTGAGGAGGTCTGGTTGCATAACTTCTGCGCCAAATTAAAACCTGTTCATCGCCATATTTGACAGCAGTTTCTGCTTTGTTCAGTCCTTGTAATGCACCATAATGGCGTTCATTTAATTTCCATGATCGTTTAACCGGAATCCACATTTGATCTAAGCTTTGTAAGGCAATCCACAACGTCCTGATGGCTCTCTTTAATACAGAAGTGTATGCTTTATCAAACTCAAATCCTTCTTGTTTGAGTAATTTACCAGCATTAATGGCTTGATTAATACCATTTTCTGTTAAATCAACATCTTTCCAACCTGTAAATCGATTGGCTAAATTCCATTCACTTTCTCCATGTCTTACCAGTACCAGTTTAATCATAATGTTTTTGTAATAATAAAAATTTAATTATAGCATTTTTCATTCTAGGCTTGTATGAAATTTCCTACATGTATATCAGAAAATTACCGATATTGTAATGGCAATATAAGCATTAAAATGAAGGCAATTAATTACATGATTATTTGACTTAAAATGAATACGAAAAATAAAAATAGAGAAATCTTAATTGAAGAGAATATTAGTATTCTAAAGCGCATTAAATTTTTACAGGATAATTTATTACAATTATCATATAAATCAAACAATCAATTAAATAGGTCGGTTATATTTAATAATATTATGGACTCTCTAAGAATGGCAAAAAAGACATTATTGGTAAATAAAGAAATCCAAAGAAAAATCTGTCTCTTATACACATCTGACGCTGCCGACGATCTACTCTGTGTAG
>CAJXVJ010000195.1 GCA_913061105.1 uncultured Alcanivoracaceae bacterium
AGCGTCAGATGTGTATAAGAGACAGCCACAATTGTGTATCTTGGGTATTTAACAACGCATCAAATTGTTTCAATTCTGAGTCGCTTAAATCGTCATAAGTTTTTTCCAAAAATCCATCAAGAACCACATCTAACTCCTTTGTGCCCCTTCTACAACGCCACTTTAAATAGCCTTTTTTTAGTCTTTGTGTCATGATTTTTAATTATTTATTGATTGTGATTGAATCAAATAATGATTGTACGGCATATTGATGTGAAAAACTGTTTTTATTCATGCTCAACAAAGTAAATTGAATCAACCACTTGCCCTTAAATACTGCCCCTTTGGTTGTGTGCCTGAATTTACTATTATTTGATAAGTTAGTAAATGTTGCCATGATACCTTTACCATTATTAATTTGCATCTTTTCAGGAATGACAGCGCCCTCACTCGAACTACTTACAAATCG
Source organism: uncultured Alcanivoracaceae bacterium (assembly GCA_913061105.1). GTDB lineage: Bacteria > Pseudomonadota > Gammaproteobacteria > Xanthomonadales > Marinicellaceae > NORP309. The sequence continues at coordinate 449 of CAJXVJ010000195.1, forward strand.
TGAACCGACTAGCTGTACAAGATCTGTAAGCTCAGCGTCAGAAAAGCTCTTATTGTCTGGAAATATAAAATCAATCATAAGAGACATCTCTCTTCCGACTTGTTGATCTAAAAACTTTATGTGCAATAATTTATTGTTATATACTTTTTTAAATAAACCCCATTTTTTCAAGCCTAACAATGATATATTGTATGACTTAACATGGTCTGATATTAAATATGTCGATTGATCATTATTTGAAATATTGGCTATTGTTTGATAATTGACAGGTTTAGGTTCAGGATATTTTTTTGTTTCTTGATTTATTAGTTGTTGTTTTGCTTGTCGGCTAGTAGCTAACGCAGTTTTCTTTTGTTTGACAAACTTTTGTGTTGCTTTCTCAGCTTTTGTCATGACTTTATCGCATTTTTTTTCTTGAAAAGCAACGGTTCCATTGGCTTTAACACATCGGTGGATCTCTAATTTTGATTTGGCGTATGTAATTCCGTTGAAAGACATCAACACCATTATTACTATTACCTTAATCATATTCATACTTCAATTGGTTTCTTCCAGAAGATTTGGCACCATATAAAAGCTTATCTGCCTGACCAAACATGTCTTCAATGGTTACATCAGGAAAATAAGACATACCTATACTTATGGTTATTTCTAAATCCTTTTCAATCGCACTCCAATCATAACCAGAAACTTTCTTTAATAATTTTTGACAATATTTTATAACATCTGATTTTTGTACATTTTGGATTAACAAGACAAACTCCTCACCACCATAACGAATAATTCTCATTCCATAGAAATGATTTTTTATTAAAATTGTAGCCAAATGTTTTAAAACTTCATCACCACTTTCATGCCCATATTGATCATTTACTGCTTTAAAAAAATCAATATCAATAACTACCAATGATAGGCAATCTGGAGGGTTAATCACAAAATGCTCAATCATATTATCCAAATAACGGCGGTTATACAAACCAGTTAAACCATCTCTTTTTGCCAATGACTGTAATTCTTTTACCAGTTTACTCTTCTCAATATTGGCCTCTTCCAGGTCTTGGGTGCGTTTTATAACTTTTGATTCCAATGAAATTTTGTATTCAGATAAATTTTTATAATTCATAGCATAAGACAATCCCATTCCATATCTTTGAATCAACAATTCAAATAAATTCAAATCCGATGCACTAAATTTCACTGAAGTCTTTTTAACTATGCACAGAAATGCAAAGGCCCCATCTTGATTAATAAATGGAGAGGACATGACTGCAATTTTCTTAGTCGTATTAGTACTTGATTTAACCTCGATGACTTTGTTACTGATGCGCTTTTTTTGACTAAACTCAATTAAAGCTGACTCTGATAGAATGTCTTGTTTCTTCTTTAACTGTTTAATGTATAGCTCAATTAACTGTAAATCTTTATTATAAGCACCCAGATAAACACCATCGTATTTGAACAAATGAGTAATCCTTCTCATTATGGCTAAACAAACACTGTTAATATCAAGAAAATCAGATTGATAATTAGTACCATTAAATTGAAAATTTGAGGTTTTACTAGTTGATTGTATAGCATTAAAACTGACTAACATAACAACAATAAAGAAAACAAACAACCAAAACAAAACCTTATCAGGATGTTGATACAATAAAGCTGATAAAACACCAACGGGAATAAAAATAAAATCTGCTAACACCAATGTTAGGTTAAGCAGTTTACTAATATTCTTATTATCAATAAAATGATAAGTGGCCAAAAATCCAATATTCATGATTTGTACAACTACTGCAGCCAGCAAAATTACTAGTACAACCTTAAGATCTATTTGTAATATAGGTAATGCTAAATAATAATTCAATAAAAATCCAGCCGCTAACATCATAAAAGCATTCATTGCTGCATTGCTCATTCCGCGAATCAAAGCTAGTCTATTCGAATCTAATCGGTAACTTTTATTGAGATATGGCATGATAAGGCCAGCACACATATTTATAATAACAACATCAAACAATGGAACAGTTAATAACAAGTGAAACTGAACCACACGCTCTATAGAAACCAAACCAATATAAGGAAAACGTAAACCAAAACGCCATATCATTAACAATGAAAAAATAGCGATTATCAATAATGGATAGGAAGATATGAATAATTTATCATATAACAGGTAAACACTTACAAGGCATGCTGCAATAAATACAGTCACCGCATAATAGGTCAAAGGCCTTATAGAATTGATCTTTGATGATAATGTCATTAATTAATCTTAGATTGGTTTTATCATTTATAATCTATAAATGTTTTTATATCAAGTTAAATGATTGATATACATTCCAATGAAAAGGCATGTGATATCTAAAATTAATGAACGGCAGCTTTAAACGGACAGCTTTTGACTATGTCTGCTTCCACTTGCAACAATTCATTTAATCGGTCCATGACTTCATCATGTGGATAATATTTATGTGCTAACGAAATAAACAATTCATAATGGCGGTATTCAGCGGCTGCTAAGCGTTGATAAAAATCTTTAATTTTTGCTTCTGTTAAAGCCTCACCAACCAATCCAAATCTTTCAGCTCCGCGTTTTTCAACTATACTAAACATCAGCAATCGATCCAATAAATAATGTTTTGGATCTTTGCGCATGTGCTTCATAAATGAACCAATGTATTTGTTGGTTTTATCAGGAATTTGCTGTAATCCACGTTTCAACATGATTTTGATGACTTCACGAAAATGAGCCATTTCTTCCATTGCCAAATCTATCATCTCACGCACAATGTCATCTTTATCTGGATAATGCACAACCATTGACATCGCTAGAGTTGAAGCTTTACGTTCATTGGCTGCATGATCTATCAAAAACGCATCAAAATCAGCCATCACTGTTTTGATCCATTGTGGATCCGTTTTACATTTAAGTTCGTATGCGTACATAATTTAATGAGTCATGTGCAATATACAATTAATCCAATTGTTAATTACGCATTTTTATTTATAATCACTTTGTAGATTTTGAAGATTTAGATTTTGGATCAAATCAAGGCATTTATGCGCACAGAATGTGAGCGTACGAGTAGTACGTGACCATTCGAGCACATAAATAACGCCGAGATGATGCAAAAGATGAATCTTCAAAACTACAAAGCGTGGCGTTCGGCGATCAGTTTCTTAATCTCAGCAATGGCCTTACCAGGATTCAAGCCTTTTGGACAGGTATTGGTACAGCTCATAATCGTATGACACCTGAAAACTTTAAAAGGATCTTCAAGATCTTCTAATCTTTCACCGGTATACTCATCACGAGAATCGGCAAGAAAACGATAGGATTGCAATAACACTGCTGGACCTAAATATCTATCACCATTCCACCAATAACTTGGACAGGATGTTTGACAACAAGCACATAAAATACATTCATACAAACCATCAATTTTTTCTCTGTCTTCTATTGATTGTAACCTTTCTGTATCTGGTAGAGGCACAGAATCTGTTTGAATCCAAGGTTGAACTGAAGCATATTGCGCGTAAAAATGGGTTAAATCTGGCACCAAATCTTTAATCACATCAAGATGTGGTAAAGGATAAATCGCCACAGTGTCTTTACAATCTTTCATGGCTTTAGTACACGCCAATGTATTTGTGCCATCAATATTCATCGCACAAGATCCGCAAATGCCTTCGCGACATGAGCGCCTATAAGTCAATGTTGTGTCAATTTCATTTTTTACTTTATTTAATGCATCCAATACCATTGGCCCGCAATTATCCATATCGATTTCATAAGTATCGGTACGTGGATTGTCACCCGTATCAGGGTCCCAACGGTAAACTTTTAGTTTTCTAACATTGGTTGCACCCTCGGCTTTAATGTATTTGCCTTTTTGAATTTTTGAATTCTTTGGTAAGCTAAATTCTGCCATTTTAGTAAACCCTCTTAGCTGGTGGAATGACTTCACACTCATCGGTTAATGTGTTCATGTGGACTGGTCTGTAGGCAAAAGTAACATTGTTATTTTCATCTACATAGGACAGAGTATGCTTCATCCAGTTTTCATCATCTCTATCTTGAAGATCATCTCTTGCATGCGCACCACGAGATTCTTTGCGATTTTCTGCTCCAAATATAGTCACTTTGGCTTGAGACATGAGGTTTCTTAATTCTAATGCTTCGATTAAATCAGTATTCCAAATTAGAGATCTATCCGAAATCTTTAGATTTGGAAGTTTTTCCACAATAGCACTGATTTTTTCACAGCCTTCTTCTAATATCTCTTGGGTTCTAAATACAGCGGCATGTTTTTGCATCGCCATTTGTAGTTCTAGTCGCAAATCTGCTGTGGAAGTATTTCCATCGGCTTGACGGATTTCATCAAAATCAGCCATGATTTTTTCAATCGCGTTATCTGGTAAATCTTTGTGTTTTGTACCAGGTTTTACTGTCGCTGCCACTCTGTGTGCAACCGCACGGCCAAAGACCACAATGTCTAACAGTGAATTTGAACCCAATCGGTTAGCACCGTGTACTGATACACACGCCGCTTCGCCAATTGCATAAAGGCCTTTAACTACCGAATCCGGATCATCGCCTACTTTATTAACCACTTCACCATGATAGTTAGTTGGTATGCCACCCATATTGTAATGTACAGTTGGCAAGACCGGGATTGGTTCTTTGGTCACATCAACACCCGCAAATATTTCAGCTGATTCAGCAATACCAGGCAATCTCTTCTCGATCACTTCTGGGCCTAAATGCTCTAGATGTAAATGAATGTGGTCTTTATCTGGTCCAACACCTCGGCCTTCATTAATTTCCATGGTCATGGCGCGACTCACTACATCGCGTGAAGCCAAATCTTTAGCGGATGGCGCATAACGTTCCATAAACCTTTCGCCTTCGGAGTTAGTTAAGAAACCGCCTTCTCCTCGAACACCTTCAGTGATTAAGCAACCTGCTCCATATATACCAGTTGGATGAAATTGGACAAACTCCATGTCTTGTAATGCCAATCCAGCACGTAAAACCATGCCATTGCCATCACCCGTACATGTATGTGCAGAAGTACAAGAAAAATAGGCTCTTCCATATCCGCCTGTGGCAAGAATAACGGAATGGCCTCTAAATAAATGTATGCTGCCATCGGCCATATCAATGGCAACAACGCCTTTACATTCCCCATCTTCCATCACCAAATCTATGGCAAAGTACTCAATAAAGAAATTGGCATCGTGTTTTAAAGATTGTTGGTACAGTGTATGCAAAATTGCATGTCCTGTTCTGTCAGCTGCTGCACAGGTTCTTTGTGCTGGTGGACCTTTGCCATACTCAGTGGTCATTCCACCAAATGGACGTTGGTATATTTTGCCTTCTTCGGTTCTTGAAAATGGCACACCTTGGTGTTCTAGTTCTACTACCGCAGGAACAGCTTCTCGACACATATACTCAATGGCATCTTGGTCTCCCAACCAATCTGAACCTTTGACTGTGTCATACATGTGCCAACGCCAATCGTCTTTGCCCATGTTGCCTAATGAGGCACTCATGCCCCCTTGAGCCGCTACAGTGTGTGAACGTGTAGGAAATACTTTCGTAAGACATGCCACCGATAAGCCTTCTGCTGCCAATCCCATGGTAGCTCGCAAACCCGCACCGCCTGCTCCAACAACCACAGCATCGAATTTGTGTTCGACGATTTTATAACCCATGGCCTTATATTTATTTGATTCTGACATAATTGATCCTTATGAAACGAGTTTGAATAATGAAAAAAATGTTACTATTAACATCAAAAACAGAGTGATTTTAAGCAATATTAATAAAAACAATGCCCTTTTTTTATTGTGGATATAATCTTCAATAATAACCTGTAAACCCAATGCCGCATGATAGACAACAGTCACCGTCCATAACGCCATTAAAATGGCTGTGACAGGATTGTGCAACCACATTATGAGTGTATCAGCAGATAAATTTTCCATGCTCATTAATGAGTATACAAACCAGATGCCTAAAGGCACCATTAACACAGCGGTTAATCTTTGCATCCACCAGTGTCCAAATCCATGTTTTGCTGTGCCCAAACCTTTGACATTTTTTGTATCAGTTCTGTATTGCATGATTTAAGCTCCTAAAACCCAGACTAATGCTGTTACGACAACAGCCAATATTAAAACGGCAATGCCAGATTTGTTGACAGTCTCTAATTCTAAACCTTTGCCAATGTCCCAAAACAAATGGCGAATGCCATTTAAAAAATGATAGAAAAAGACAAAAGTAAATCCAATCAAGGTGACTTTCCCTGCAGTAGATGCAAAAAAGGCCTGCATTAATACAGCCGTATCAGACCTATATGCCAAGGCAAACAACCAATTAACCAATACCACAGCCCCTGCAGACAATACCAAGCCTGTGATTCGGTGAAATATCGATAACTTTGCAGACAAGGGCATCTTATATATCTGCACATGTGGAGACAAAGGTCTTGATGATGATTTCATTTAATAACTCCTTAGTTTATTTACATACAAAATTTTGGTGCGGAACAACCTCACTTTCATTGAAAAATTAGGTTTAATTTAAGCCACCTAATTATGAAAAAACTTTGTATTTGTATTTTTTTCTATATAATCACGTATATTATAAT
>CAJXVJ010000196.1 GCA_913061105.1 uncultured Alcanivoracaceae bacterium
GAGATTTCTGCCTGTCTCGTGGGCTCGGAGATGTGTATAAGAGACAGCTATAATACATCGCCGTAAATTATCATTATTTACATCTAATTATAGCAATCATTTTAATTATGATTGCATTAAGGGTACCTTGAAAATCTGTTTAACAGACAATCATAACAAATTATTTGAATTATTGATCCAACATAATTCAATATAATTCGTGTTTAAACTAACTTTACTGGAGAGACACAGTGACAACAGTAGCATCTTTTAACGTTGAATATATTCAATACTTATCACCTTCAGGTGAATTGGTTGGTGACGAAGTCCCTGCCATTGCTAAAGATTACGAACAAATTAAATCTTTGTATGAAACAATGGTCTTAACACGTGTTTTTGACGCCAAAGCTATATCATTACAAAGAACAGGTAAATTAGGGACATATGCATCTTCCCTTGGACATGAAGCCGTACATGTTGGTATCGGATCTGCCATGAAATACGAAGATGTATTTGCACCTATGTACCGCGAATACGGCGTCCAATTTTGTCGCGGTGTAAAAATGTCTGAAGTGTTACTGTATTGGGGTGGTGACGAACGAGGTAGTGACTTTTCAGGACCTCCTCACGATTTTCCCTGGTGTGTTCCAATTGCAACTCAAAATACTCATGCAGCAGGCGCTGCCATGGCATTTAAATTAAGAAAAGAACCCCGTTGTGCTGTGACAGTCATTGGAGATGGTGGTAGTTCAAAAGGAGATTTCTTAGAAGCCATCAATGCTGCCAGTGCATTTAAATTGCCAATGGTTATGGTCATTGTTAATAATGGTTGGGCCATTTCAGTGCCTAGAGCAAAACAAAGCAGTGGTGAAACACTGGCTCAAAAAGGCATTGCTGGTGGGTTACCAAGCATACAAGTGGATGGCAATGATTTATTTGCTGTACACAATGAGATTAAAAAAGCCTTAGACCGTGCAAGAAATGGAGGGGGCGCAACGGTTATCGAAGCCATTACTTATAGATTAAGTGACCACACTACTGCCGATGATGCCAGCCGTTATCGTCCAGACGAAGAGGTTGAAAATGCTAAAAAAATTGAGCCTATATCACGTATTAGACAGTATTTAATGAATAACAATCAATGGAGTGTTCAGCAAGAAAACCAGCTTAAAGAGCAATGTGCTTTGAAAGTTGAAGCCGCTGTTAAAACTTACCAAAACACACCAAAACCTGCGGTGACTGACATGTTTGATTACATGTTTGCAGAATTACCGCATGATTTGGCAGAACAACGCAAATATGCAGAGGAGTTAGAAAAAAATGGCTAATATTACATTAGTAGAAGCTGTGTCTTTAGCATTAGCTTATGAATTAGAGCATGACAATGACGTTGTTGTACTTGGAGAAGATGTTGGAATAAATGGTGGTGTTTTTCGTGCAACATCAGGATTAGCTGAAAAATTTGGTGAAGAACGCGTCATCGATACACCATTAGCAGAAGCCATGATTGCTGGCATGACTATTGGTATGGCAACTCAAGGCATGAAACCTGTTGCAGAGGCTCAATTTATGGGTTTTATTTTCCCAATGGTCGAACATATTGTTTGTCATGCTGCCAGATTTAGAAACAGAACTCGTGGACGATTGTCTTGTCCATTAGTTATTCGCGCACCATTTGGTGGTGGTATTCATGCTCCTGAACACCATTCTGAAAGTGTAGAAGCCATATTTGCTCACATTCCTGGAATTAGAGTTGTCATACCTTCATCCCCTTCTCGGGCATATGGATTATTACTCGCTGCTATTCGTGATCCTGATCCTGTATTATTTTTAGAACCCAAAAGAATTTATAGACTACACAAAGAAGAAGTCATTGATGATGGAGAAGAGTTACCATTGGACATGTGCTTTGAATTGCGTGAAGGGACTGACATTACATTGGTGACATGGGGTTCAATGGTTAAAGAAACATTGGAAGCTGCTGATAAATTAGCTGAACGCGGAATATCTGCAGAAGTGATAGATGTCGCTACAGTTAGTCCAATTGATATGGATACCATTCAAGAATCAGTGAAGAAAACTGGGCGATGTGTTATTATTCAAGAAGCAGCAAAAAGTTGCAGTGTAGGCTCAGAAATTGCTGCAAACTTAGCAGAACATGGACTGTATTCGTTAATGGCCCCTGTAAAAAGGGTGACTGGATATGATACTATCATGCCACTATTTAAACTAGAAAAGAAATACATGCCTTCAGTTGAGAGAATTCTTAAGGCAGTTGATGAAGTGATGGAGGTATCATGAAATTATTTAAATTACCGGATTTAGGTGAAGGTTTACCAGATGCAGAAATTGTTGAATGGCATGTTAGTGAAGGTGACTCTGTCAAAGAAGACCAACCTATGGTATCTATGGAAACTGCCAAAGCTGTGGTTGATGTTCCCTGCCCTTATACAGGAGTTATCACAAAACTTCATGGCCAACCAGGTGATGTAATTGACACTGGCGCTGTTTTGGTTGAATTTGATGGCGAGCAGTCTCAATCATCAAATACAGTAGCAAAAGATGATTCAGTAACCAAGTTAAAAGACGACATTGAAGAATTAATTGATGACTTAGACACGGATTTTCCCAAATCAAAAGCAGAAATATCCGCTGGAGAAGACTCTGGTACAGTTGTCGGCGAAATGGAATCATCTGGTCAAGTAGTCAGCGATATTTCAAGTACTGGTAACATTAAAATTGCCCCAGCCGTCAAAGCATTAGCCAAGAAGCTAAAAGTGGATCTTAGCGATGTAGTGGCCACTGGCGCAGGTGGAGTGATTCGTCCAAGAGACATTCGTTTGTCTCATGAAATGAAATCTCAAGCCGATGCAGAAACAATCAAATCAGCTATTTCTACATTGTCGCAACCAGTGAGAAAACCTGTTGCTCCCCCAGTTGAACCACCTAAACCAGTTCAACCACCAACAGCCAAACAATCTGCCCCTGCTCCGACAGCTAAGACTGTTGCCACTGATGATTGGCAACAGGTAAAAGGCACACGCAGAGCCATGGCAAGAATAATGGCAAATGCGCATGCCACCATTGTTCCAACAACATTGATGGATGATGCAGATATTCACAAATGGGCACCAGGTGAAGACATTACTGCTAGACTGATTCGCTCACTTGTTAAAGGTGTTGAGGCAGAACCCGCTTTAAACTCATGGTTTGATGGAGATAAATTAGCCAGAAGAATCATCTCACATGTTGATGTTGGCATAGCAGTTGATACTCCAGATGGATTATTTGTGCCTACCATGCGAAACTGTGAGAACAGAGATGCTTCACAAGTACGATCTGGTATGAATACCATAAAAGAGCAAATCAAATCACGTAGCATTCCTGCAGAAGACATGAAAAACTTTACAATCATGCTTTCAAACTTCGGAGTTTTTGCTGGTCGATATGCCACACCAGTGATAACCCCACCCTGTGTCGCTATTATGGCCTCAGGCAAATTATTGCAAGAAGTTGTTCCAGTTTTAGGTGGATTCGAAGTTCACAGAATGATTCCTTTGTCACTCACATTCGATCACCGTGCAGTTACCGGTGGTGAAGCAGCAAGGTTTTTAGCCGCTGTCATTAAAGATTTAAATAAAAGTAGGTAAATATGAAAATTCAAGATAAAAACATAGTTAACATTAAATATACATTAACTGATAACGATAAAAATGTCATAGATAAGTCAGAAGATGGAACATTTAGTTTCCTAATTGGAGCTGGCAACATCATTCCAGGTTTAGAAAATGCATTGATTGATAAATCTGTAGGGGATGCTTTTGATGTCAGCATTAATCCTGAAGATGCTTATGGTGTTTATAATGATGAACTCATCCATCAAGTACCAAGAACCCAATTTCCACCAGACATTGAAGTTGAAGCCGGCATGCAATTTCAGGGCCAAACACCCGATGGTCAAATGACAGTGGTACAAGTTAAAGAAGTGAAAGATGACATGGTATTCGTTGACAACAATCACCCATTGGCTGGCGTGCAATTGCACTTTGCTGTTGAAATCACAGATATTAGAGAAGCCACAAAAACAGAACTAGAACATGGACATGTTCATGATTCAAATGAGCACCACGCTTAATATCTGTTTATAACATGACAATTAAATCCCCTTTTAAAGGGGATTTTTTTTGTTTAAAAATTACAAATTTTATAAAATTAATTATCCATTTACTCTATACAGTTAAATTCTGAATTTTAGAATATTTTTACAACATTCACAGAGATTGCAAAACTCTCTTTTATAATTTAAAATAATGGTGATTAACCGTAAAGAATAATTTCATGATTGCATATCTCAATAATAAGCCATTCGAAATCGTAAAGGGAGAAAGCATTTTAGATTTTTCACATCGGTGTGAAATTCATATACCCACATTATGTGATACTCCTCAATTAGAAGCCTTCGGTTCATGTCGGGTCTGTAGTGTCGATGTTGCATTAAAAAAAGACGGACAAACTAAATCAATGGCTTCTTGCCATACTCCAGTAACTGATGGCATGTATATATTTACAGAGAGTGAAAATATTCTTAAGTTACGCAAAAATATTATCGAATTGGTTCTTACTGACCATCCATTAGAATGTTTAACCTGCGAAGTCAATAACAACTGTGAATTACAAACTGTGGCTGCAGAAGTTGGGATAACTGAGATTAGATACCCTTCAGGTGAAAACCACCGCCACTATGAAAAAGATTTTAGCCACCCTTACATGACATCAGATTTGTCTAAATGCATTAACTGCTATCGTTGTGTACGCGCCTGTGATGAAGTGCAAGGAGAATTTGTGCTGAACATGTTTGGACGGGGTTTCGATAGCCACATAATAAAGGGTGATGATGAGTCATTTATGGATTCTGACTGCGTCAGTTGTGGCGCCTGTGCACAAGCCTGCCCTACTTCAGCCATATCTGATGTATTCCAATCAAAATCCATGCAAGCCACTGAGAAAACCACAACCATTTGCACCTATTGTGGAGTGGGTTGTAATTTAGAAGTGGCCACAAGAAATAATGAAATATTAAGTATCCAAGCATCAAAAGATGCTGAGGTCAATCAAGGTCATACTTGTTTAAAGGGCCGTTATGCTTTCCAGTTTTACAAACACGAAGATCGATTACAAACTCCATTAATCAGAAAAGAAGGTAAGTTGGTTGAGTGCTCATGGGATGAGGCTTATGATTTTATAGCTAAAAAAATCAACCATCATAAACAAGACTATACACCCTCATCAATAGCTGGTATTTCATCAGCAAGATGTACCAATGAAGAAAACTACCTCATGCAAAAGTTTATCCGTGCAGTGGTTGGCACAAACAATATTGATTGTTGTGCCCGTGTGTGCCACTCACCTACGGCATTAGGAATGCAAAATACATTTGGAACAGGTGCTGCGACTAACTCTGTTGAAGACATTAAACACACAGATTGTGTATTAATAATTGGTGCAAACCCTACCGATTCACACCCTGTTACTGGTGCAAAACTAAAACAATTTGCAATGAAATCAGGCACTACTATTGTTATAGATCCACGTGAAACTGAAATTGCAAAATACGCAAATTATCATCTTGCTCCAAGACCAGGGACCAATGTAGCCTTAATGAATATGATGATGTACTACATCATTAAAAATGGTTTAGTTGATGAATCATTTGTATCAACAAGGACCGAAGGATTTGAGGATTTTAAATCATCTGTTTTGAAATTAAATATTGATGAGATGGCCAGTCTCACCAATGTTGATAAAAACCTAGTAGAAGCAGCTTCTATTGCCTATGCTGAAGCTGAAAATGCCATGAGCTTTCATGGATTAGGAGTCACTGAACATTCACAAGGCACTGTTGCAGTAATGCTCATTGCAGAATTGGCGCTTATTACTGGTAACATTGGTAGACCAGGTGTTGGTGTAAACCCATTGCGTGGACAGAACAATGTGCAAGGAGCGGCAGATATGGGTGCCCAACCGCACCAAGGAGCTGGATATTTAGATGTCTATGATTCAGAAATACAACAATTGTACAGCGATTTTTATCAATCACCTTCTCCGCAAGATGAAGGCTTAAAAATTCCGGAAATGTTTGATGCAGCCATTGAAGGAGAGTTAAAAACTTTATGGATAATGGGTGAGGATGTGGTGCAAACAGATCCAAATACTCAAAAAGTTATTAAGGCATTAAAAAATTTAGATTTGTTGGTTGTTCAAGAACTTTTCATGACTGAAACAGCACAATTGGCTGATGTTGTTTTACCCGCATCTTCTTTTCTTGAAAAAAGTGGTACATTTACCAATGGTGAACGCAGGATCCAACGTGTTAATCAAGTGGTTAAACCATTAGCAGGAACCAAATCAGATGGGCTCATTGTTACTGACATTATGAATAAGATGGGATATCCTCAGCAAGATTACCACCCTGATTGGGTTTTAGATGAAATCTCAAAAATTGTTCCATTTTTTGCGGGTGTTTCATGGGAGAAACTAGGAAAAAATGGCAGGCAATGGCCTGTGGCTAAAGATGGCACTGAAAGCACAATTCTGCACCAAAATTCATTCACCCGTGGTTTGGGTAAATTTCAATTTTTTGACTTTAAAGAAAGTAATGAAATCATCACTCATGGAAATGACTTTCCTTACATACTGACAACCAATCGACAACTAGAACATTACAATTGTGGGACCATGACACGTCGTACAAAAAATGTTGAGTTATTGACTGAAGATACCTTATTAATCAACCCAAAAGATGCCAATGAAAATCATATTGAACATGGTGATTTGGTTTGTGTTACCTCACCTCGTGGAAAAGTTGACATTCACGCCACTATTACAAACGAAGTAAAGCCTGGTGTTTTAAGTACCACCTTTCATTTTCCAGAAATTATGGTTAACAACCTAACCTCTGATGAGCATGATGCCGATGCCAAATGTCCAGAGTATAAAGTTGTTGCTGTTAAAATACGAAAAACGAAAGGAAAACATAAGCTTATATCACAAAGTTAATTTACTGTCTCTTATACACATCTCCGAGCCCACGAGACAGGCAGAAATCTCG
>CAJXVJ010000197.1 GCA_913061105.1 uncultured Alcanivoracaceae bacterium
CGGCATACGAGATTTCTGCCTGTCTCGTGGGCTCGAGATGTGTATAAGAGACAGCGATTCTACTATTTGTTATTCGTTATATTGCTATAGATGGTTAATAATCTATATAATATAATTTATAACTAGGAGAAAAAAATGAAATACATGGCTTTAATTTATGCTGCAGAAAACTCGGGTCCTCAATATGGTACGGATGAATTTAATCAATTGCTAGAAGAGTACGGTGCAATCTCTCAAAGATATGAAGAAGATGGTGTTTTACTTGGAGGGGATGGTTTGCAAGATGTCAATACCGCAACCACGATTAGTGTTCGTGATGGGAAAACAGAAACGATTGATGGACCATTTGCAGAGACGAAAGAGCAATTGGGAGGCTATTATTTATTTGAATGCGAAAACCTTGACCAGGCATTGAAATATTCTGCCATGATACCATCGGCTAAATATGGCCGAGTTGAAGTGCGCCCAGTTATGGAATATGAAGAGTAACAGGAATGGTTAAAAATGCCTCTAATGATGAAGTTTTTAATGCAATAATTAAAAACCATTGGGGGCGAATCATTGCGCTATTAAGTAATATTTTGCATGACATTGAACTGGCTGAAGATGTTATGCAAGATGCGATTGAATCGGCATTGGTGCATTGGAAAAAAAATGGAGTTCCTGAAAAACCAGAAGCGTGGCTATTTACCACTGCTAAACACAAGGCTTTAGATAATTTACGTAGAAATAAAAACTTTCAATCAAAAATAAATCAATACAAACAATTACTTGAAGTAGATTATTCAACTAAAAAAGAAGACGAATATTCTATTCCAGATGAACGATTAAGACTAATATTCACCTGTTGTCATCCAGCACTAGAACAAAATGTTTCGGTGGCTTTAACCTTGCAATTATTGGGCGGTTTAACCACAGTCGAAATTGCCAATGCCTTTTTGGTGAAAAAAGAAACCATGGCGCAAAGATTGGTGCGTGGTAAAAGAAAAATAAAACTGGCCGGTATTCCTTATGTGGTACCTGAACAATTTCAACAACGATTGGATTTGGTGTTAAAAGTATTATACTTAATATTTAATGAAGGTTACACCGCTTCAAATGGTGATCACCGTTTTGATTTGTGTCATGAGGCTATAAGACTAACTGAAATTTTATTAAAGCTGTGTCCAAAGGAAGCCGAAGTTAAGGGTTTACTGGCATTAATGCTATTGAATGATTCTAGAAGGTCATCTCGATTTGCAAAAGACGGTGGTTTTGTCTCTTTAGAAAACCAAGACCGGTCATTGTGGTCATTGTCACAGGTCAGAAGAGGGCAGCAATTAATTCAATCTGCACTAAAACAAAAATACATTGGTCCTTATCAACTACAAGCTGCCATCAGTGCGATTCACTCTGAGGCCAAAGATTATGATTCAACAAACTGGCAAGAAATCATTCTGATTTTTGATGAATTATTAAAAGTCAATGCATCAAATGTGATTAAATTAAATCGACTGGTTGCCGTTTCAGAACTTAATATTGATGATGTACTGTTAAAAGAATTGAATGAATTAGAAGTAGATTTGAATAGTTACCAACCATTCTATGCTGTAAAAGCCGATTTTTTAGTTAAGTTAAGACAATATGATGCAGCAAAACAGTCATTGTCAAAAGCCATATCATTAACCAATAACTCACAGATTATTCATTTCCTTCAAAATAAGTTAAATCTTCTACATAAAAGCTAATACATACATTGGTTGTTAAAAATTAATTTTTGTAATATGATAAATGTAATCCCATTACGAAATAAAATCATGACTACTCAATATATCACATCTATCAATAATACCAATAAAGACAAAGTACTGTTATTAATCGAAGCCAGCCTACAAGCCTATAATGCTTTTAATGACAAACATCCCGCAAAATATCAAGCACAATGTGTGACCCCACCATCGAAAGATTATGAGTTTGTTGATTACTGGACGGGGATTGATTCTTTGTTTACCGAAGATAAAACCGTTGAAGTTTATGGGGTTATTTTCCGAACAAAAAAAGCACCATTCAACTATATTTTTGCATTTCGAGGCACGGCATCGATTCTTGATATATTAGATGATTTGGGTGTGGATCATTCTTCTTTTGAAGCCTATGACAACAATGTAAGTATCAGTCATGATGTCAAAGTTGAATCGGGTTTTTATGACATTTACACAGAATCCAATCACACCATCAAATCTATGCAAACGCAATTGTTTCAATATATAGATAAGTACCAAGCATCCAATCAACCCATTGATGAACTTTATATTACGGGTCATTCATTGGGTTCATCCTTGTGTCAAATATTTAGTTTAGATGTGGCCTTATCCCGTCCAGAGATAAATGCATCCAATATAAATTTT
Source organism: uncultured Alcanivoracaceae bacterium (assembly GCA_913061105.1). Lineage (GTDB taxonomy): Bacteria > Pseudomonadota > Gammaproteobacteria > Xanthomonadales > Marinicellaceae > NORP309. Next base: position 2,388 of record CAJXVJ010000197.1, read on the forward strand.
GCCTGCCCGCGCACCGGAAATCAGCATTTTGTTGACTTATACGATTCACAACCAACACAACAAAACCCGTTGACACAAACACTGCGTGTGCAAAATACTTATGACAAAGTCCCTTGTGTTCCTTTACAAGCCATGGATTATGCCCACACAAATTTTGCCTTGTTAGTTGCCTTCTATAAAGATACTTGGGATGGAGAAGCCAATTTGCTTTCTTGTCATTCGGCTTTGAATTATCAAGCGGTTCTAAAATGTGCATCTACTTCCTTAAATGGAATTTGTATCAACGGTGATTTACCTGTTCCTGGTAATGGCAAAGATTATTCGGTTAAGTCTAAAAAAGCCGATGCAAAAACTGTTTGTAGTTTGTGGTAAGATTATTGGCTGATGAATGCCAACGATATTTTTTTATTAAAAGAAAAGCTCCAACAATCACAATTGGAGCTTAAAGAATTAGAACAGTCATTAAAATCATCATCAGCCACAGTCATGCTTGATCAGAACAGTGTAGGGCGTCTGTCCCGAATGGATGCCATACAAGCACAACAAATGGCAATCGAAGCTGAACGCAGAAGGAAAATTAACACCATCCAAATTGAATTGGCATTAAAACGTATTGAGAAAGATGATTATGGCTATTGTGAAGTTTGCGATGAAGAAATAATCTTGGGTCGCTTAAAAATTGATCCAACAGCTACTAAATGTGTGGAATGTAGTGATTAATGTAAGCAATTAATAATTAACAATTAACAATTGGTACTTACTAATTGCTAATTGTTCATTATATTTTCGCACCCAACAATACACCCTGCTTAATTGCACGTTTAGCGTCTAATTCACCAGCAAATTCAGCACCACCAATCATGTGGCAGGATTGTTTGTCTTTGAGTTCTTCATATAAAGCATTAACTGAGACTTGTCCTGCGCAGATGATGATGTTATCGACTTCCAGAATTTCTTCTTTATCATCACGGGTAATGTGAAGTCCTTGGTCATCTATTTTGTTATAACTACAACCAGCAAGATTGATAACACCGCGTTTTTTTAGCGCCAATCGGTGAATCCAACCTGTGGTTTTTGCCAGTCCTTTGCCGAGTTTACCTGGCTTACGTTGCAATAAATAAATCTCGCGAGCACTGGGTGCATGGTTGGCTTGAATCAATCCACCTTCTGTTTCGATATTCATGTCTATGCCCCATTCATTACAGAATGCTTCTGGGTTTGCATATACATCTTTGTCAGTGCCGTGCAAAGAATCGTCTTCTGATAAAAATTCAGCAATATCAAATCCTATGCCACCAGCGCCAATGATAGCAACTTTTTGACCTGCTACTTTTTGTTTACTAATGAGTTCGTTGTAAACGATAACTTTTTCGTGATCGATGCCTTCTAATGTTAATTCCCTAGGTTTTACACCTGTAGCAATGATTACTTCATCATAGGCCACTAAATTGGAGGCATTAACCTTACTGTTGAGCTGAACATTGACATTGTACTTTTTGAATTGAGTCTTAAAATACCTAATCGTATGGAAAAATTCATCTTTACCTGGAATATTTGCAGCCAGATTAAATTGACCGCCCAGTTTTTCGCTGCCTTCATATAATGTGACATTGTGACCACGTTCAGCCAATGTTTTTGCGCAAGCCATTCCAGCAGGTCCACCACCAACCACAGCACATGATTTGGCTTGGTTTGTTGGTTTAATAATATAATCCGTCTCATAACACGCCAATGGATTAACCAAACAAGTGGCCCTTTTGTTTTTAAACACATGGTCTAAACAAGCTTGATTACAACCAATACAGGTATTGATTTCTGAGGATTGATTGTGCATTGATTTTTTCACAAAGTTGGCATCAGCCAATAAAGGCCTAGCCATAGAGACCATGTCAATTTTGTTTGTGGCTAAAATTTGTTCTGCAATCTCAGGTGTGTTTATCCGATTTGTGGTAATCAATGGAATATTAACATGTGGGCGCATTTTTTCCGTAACCCAAGTAAATGCTCCTGGAGGAACACAGGTGGCAATGGTTGGGATTCTGGCTTCGTGCCAACCAATTCCTGTATTAATAATAGTCACACCCAATCTTTCTAATTCTTTGGCCAATGTAACCACTTCATCCCATGTGCTGCCTTGTGAAACCAGGTCTAACATAGATATTCTGAATATAATGATAAATTCAGGTCCCACTGCTTGACGTGTACGTTCGACAATTTCTTTGGCGAATCGTGTGCGGTTATCGTAATCACTGCCCCATTTATCATCTCTTTTATTGGTCTTTTTCACTAAAAACTGATTGATCAAATACCCTTCTGAACCCATGATCTCAACACCATCATAACCAGCAGATTGTGCCAGTTGCGCAGTGTTTACAAATGAGTTGATTTGTTTTTCTACTCCTTTAGCAGTCAATATTTTTGGCTTAAATGGTGTAATTGGTGACTTTAAGCCTGATGGTGAAACTATGAAAGGATGATATCCATAACGTCCAGTGTGTAATATTTGCATGCATATTTTACCATCTGCTTGGTGAACTGCATTTGTTATGAGTTTATGGCGTTTGGTTTGAAACTTGTATTTTAAGAAACCACTCATGGGTGCAGTCCATGCACGAATGTTTGGCGCGATTCCTCCTGTTACCATCAATCCTACTTGTCCTTCGGCCCTTTTGGCAAAAAAGGTGGCTAGTTTTTGGTAGTTTTTAGCACGGTCTTCAAGTCCTGTGTGCATTGAGCCCATCAATACGCGGTTTTTAATAGTTGTAAAACCTAAATCTAACGGTTTAAGTAGGTGAGGGTAGTTATTCATCATTATTTTCCAGTATTATTTTTTCCATACCGTTGCGTATGGTCTGCCAGTGCTTATTTTGCCAGAAAGGTTCTGATTGTGGAAGAGATGATTTGCCTAATAATTGTGGAAAACGTCTTTTTGCTGTATTTTTGCTACATTTATCTAATAATTCTTCAGATAATTCAATAGTGCATGCCAATGCAATGTCACAACCTGAATCTATACAAGCTTGATACCTGGCATGAACATCTCCAACACAATCGGCCGCTTTCATGCCTAAATCATCAGAAATGATAATGCCTTTAAACCCGTATTTCTCTCTGAGAATATTTTGGCACCAATATTTAGAATAGCCTGCTGCTTGATCACAAGCTTTAGGATAGATAACATGAGACATCATCACTGCATCAATTTGATTTGATTGAATAAGTTTAATAAAAGGTTGTAGATCAAGGGCTTCAATATCAGCAAAGCACCTGTCGTCTATTGGTAAATCAAAATGAGAATCAGCAACCACTGTTCCATGACCAGGAAAATGCTTGGCTGTGGTTTTCATTCCAACATCATGCATGGAACGGCAATAAAAATCAGCCAGTTGAGATACTTCATCAACTTGAGTGGAAAAAGCCCGATCACCAATAACATTGCTGCCATTATCAATATCCAGAACTGGGGAAAAACTAAGATCAATGTCTATTGATAACAATTCACTTGCCATCAGCCATGCATGAACATGGGCCATAGATTTAGATAAATCAGGTTTAGAGGACAGTTTTTTATTTAAATCTGACAAAGGAGGGAGCTGAGAAAAAGGTTCGGCAAATCGAATAACACGACCGCCTTCTTGGTCCACACAAATCAGAAAATCATGACCAAAACGTTGTTTTAAATCTGCCACTAAATTCTTTAATTGATAATAGTCTTTATAATTCCTCTTAAATAAGATAACACCACAAACCAATGGGTGTGAGAGGATTTTGATTTCTTGATCGTCTAATTCAGTTGAGGCAATGCCACAAATTATTGCTGTCATAATTTAAAAGTGAAATTTTAAGGCAGCAAAAGCACCCGTAGAAGTAGAATCAATTTTAACCCTGTTGGAATATTCAAAATCAACAGTTTGTTTTCTTAAACCTGCTTCAATGCTAAACCCTAATGCAAATTTATAGCTGGCAGCCAATTCAAGATCTATCGCAGATTTATCGGTTAATGTACCAACATTGGCAGTTAAGCTTGCACTAAAGTCAGTGGTTGGAAATTCAAATTCTGCTTTTCCATACAATGCAGGAATGATTTCAGAATAGTTGATTTCAGAAAAGTCAACGCTATTCGAGAAATCGTTATTGCCATTAAAATACAAGGCACTTAAACCTAAATCAAGATTCACCCAATTGTCTAATAATTCATAATAAAGGGTTAAATCTGTGTGGCTTAAATCTAGATTAATAGGACTGTTACAAGGATTTTCAGGAGGACATACATCGATTTGATTTATGAATTGGCCATTGATATCTGAATTTTTTAATTTAAAGTTTGGTATTAAAGGAACGCCATGTTCAATTGCAACATAAAATGAAAGTGACGATTCATTGTCTGAATCTATATCACTGGCTAATGGTATGACGTTTAGCGGTGTGGTTATACTTCCAGAATTGTCATGGTACCAAGCTTGAGCACCAGCATAGACTCCAAAAACGGTATCGGCCAGTAGGTTGGTAGAACCCATTAGTGTTAGCAATAGTAAATACTTTTTCATTAGTTTGAGATCATCAATTAAAAATATATTTTATCAAACAATTGGTCAAATGAGTAATATTCCTGTCTCTTATACACATCTGACGCTGCCGACGATCTACTCTGTGTAG
>CAJXVJ010000198.1 GCA_913061105.1 uncultured Alcanivoracaceae bacterium
AAGTCACCCTAACTTTTAAGTCAAAACACCGTGTTAATCTTGTATTTGTGTAAAATAAATTATTTAAAATGGTCATTTTCATCCCTTATTTAGTGATGCATGATTCTATCACAGTACTTTTATGATTAATAGTTCAAATAAAATTGGAATCGTGAGTTATAAACAAATGATTTTATACATAGATAAAGTCGGGACTAAAGTCCCAAATCCAAAAATAAACTAACGGAATTGGGACTTTAGTCCCGACATTTTATTTAAAAAACAATGACATAATGTGATTTATGCTTTACTCAATCTCGTTCCCACGCTCCGCGTGGTAATGCATATTCACTAAAACTTTGTGAAGTACTAAATTCTGGACATTTTAAATGATAATAAATTTATAATAATTCGATTGTTCGATTATGATATTAAATGATAGATTATGCATTACCACGCGGAGCGTGGGAACGAGGTTAAAAATAACTAACGGAATTGAGACTTTAGTCCCGACATATTTTTTAAAACAACTATGACATAGAATAATTTATGCTCTACTCTTCTAATTACACATTGCTAATTACATTGGTGGGCAAGCCCACCTTACAACTGAAAATAACACACCCCTAAATCCCCTCTCGAGAGGGGACTTAGGGGTGTGTTATTATTGAATAAAAAGTTATAAAACCTCTGTGAATATCCGTGTCTTCTCTGCGAATCTCTGTGATACTTACGAATTACCCGCAACCACAGACCCAACTGGAAACACACAATATTAAGCTTTACTCTTTTAATTACTAATTACTAATTGTTAATTACAAATTGTTATTTTAGCATCGGTTTCAAAAAGTGCGTGGTATGGGTTTTGTGTTTTTTGCAGATGTCTTCTGGGGAGCCTTCAGCTACTATTTTGCCACCCAAATCACCGCCTTCGGGACCTAAGTCAATGATCCAGTCAGCGGTTTTTACCACATCTAGGTTGTGCTCGATCACGACAATGGTATTGCCTTTGTCACGTAAGCGGTGCAAAACCTTAAGCAATTGTTTGATGTCGGCAAAATGTAAGCCGGTTGTTGGCTCATCTAGAATATAGATGGTTTTGCCTGTATCGCGTTTTGATAATTCTTTTGCCAGTTTGATGCGTTGGGCTTCTCCACCTGATAATGTGGTGGCGTTTTGTCCCAAGGTGATATAACTTAAACCCACATCCATTAATGTGTCTAGGCGCATTTTGATACTGGGTATGGCATCGAAAAAGACTTGGGCTTCTTCGATTGTCATGGCCAATACTTCGTAAATGTTTTTGTGTTTAAAGCGAATATCTAATGTTTCGCGGTTGTATCTTTTGCCTTTACAGACATCACATGTCACATATACATCGGGTAAAAAGTGCATTTCCACTTTGATAAGTCCATCACCAGAACAGGCTTCACAACGACCGCCTTTTACGTTAAAACTAAAGCGTCCTGGTTTGTAACCACGGGCTCTGGCTTCTTGTGTGCCGGCAAATAACTCACGAATCGGCGTGAATAGTTGTGTATAAGTGGCTGGATTCGATCTTGGTGTTCTGCCAATGGCTTTTTGGTTGATTTCTACCACTTTATCGAATAACTCTATGTTTTCAAATGATTTATAGGGCGCTGGTCGGTTTTGATTGCGGTTTAATTGTTCGGCTAAAACCCGATAAAAGGTGCCATTGATTAAAGTCGACTTACCTGATCCTGAAACCCCTGTTACACAGGTAAATAATCCTGCTGGAATTTTTAAATCAACATTTTTTAAATTGTTACCCGTTGCGCCAATCAACTTAAAGACCTTGTCTTTTGCTACTTTGACTCGGTTTTTTGGAATATCAATTTTCTTCACACCTGATAAATATTGTCCGGTAATTGATTCAGGATTGGCTTCAATTTCTGCAGGTGTTCCTTCTGCAACAATATGTCCGCCATGAACCCCTGATCCAGGACCGATATCCACTACATGGTCTGCTTTGGCAATGGCGTCTTCATCGTGTTCAACCACGATGACAGTGTTGCCCAAATCTCTGAGTTTTATTAATGTCTGTAGCAGTTTTTCATTGTCGCGTTGGTGTAATCCAATCGATGGTTCATCTAACACATACATAACACCAACCAATCCTGCACCAATTTGGCTGGCTAATCTGATGCGTTGGGCTTCACCACCTGACAAGGAATTGGCATTGCGTTCTAATGACAGATAATTCAATCCAACATTGACCAAAAATTCTAACCGTTCCTGAATTTCTTTTAATATTTTCTCAGCAATTTCACCTTTTTTTCCATCTAGTTTTAATTCAGAGAAGTATTTAAAACATTCTGCGATAGACAGACTGTTCACATAAGGCAAACTTTTATCGGCCACAAAAACATTTCTAGCGGCTTCGTTAAGTCTATCTCCGTCACACACATCACATTTCTTGACACTGATGTATTTGTTCAATTCTTCACGAACCATATTTGATTCGGTTTCTTTGTATCGGCGTTTCATGTTGTTGGCTATGCCTTCAAATTCTCTCGATCGGTTGAACTCAATCTTTTCTGAAGCATAAGAAAATGAAATCTCTTCGCCTTTAGAACCAAAAAGAATCACATCTTGAATCTTTTTAGGTAAATCTTTCATCGGTGTTTCTAAATCAAATTTATAATGATCAGAAAGTGCCAATAACATTTGGTAATAATAGCCATTGCGTCTGTCCCAACCGCGCACAGCACCATTGGCCAAGGATAAATCCCAAGAAATAATGATGCGTTCTGGATCAAAATACTGGCTGATTCCCAATCCATCACATTCAGGACATGCACCATTTGGGTTATTGAATGAAAATAAGCGCGGTTCTAATTCTTCCAAAGCATAGCTACAAATATTACAAGAGAACAATTCGCTGAACAAAATATCTACCGGTTCTCCTTCATCTTCATCGAAAGAGACAACTTGCGCCAAACCTTCTGATAAAACCAGTGCCGATTCAAGAGATTCTGCTAACCTTTGCGCCATGTCTTGTTTGACTTTAAACCGATCAACCACTGCTTCAATATTGTGTTTGGTTTTAGGGTTTATTTTGGGTAAATCATCTAAATTGTAAATTCTTCCATCAATGCGAACGCGTACATAACCGCTGCTCATAAGTTGTTCTAATAATAAGGTGTGTTCACCTTTGCGGTTACGGACAATCGGTGCCAATAACATTAATTTACGTTGATCATCTAGTTGTAATATTCTATCTACCATCTCTGAAACGGTTTGGGCTTCTAGTTTAATCCCATGTTTAGGACAACAAGGTGTACCAACTCGGGCATACAATAAACGCAAGTAATCATTGATTTCGGTAATTGTTCCAACTGTCGAACGTGGATTGTGTGAGGTGGATTTTTGTTCAATTGAAATGGCAGGTGACAATCCCTCAATGTGATCGATATCGGGTTTAGGCATCAAAGATAAAAACTGACGAGCATAAGCAGACAAGGATTCCACATACCTGCGTTGGCCTTCTGCATAAATGGTATCAAATGCCAATGATGATTTTCCAGAGCCCGATAAGCCAGTAATGACGATCAATTTATCGCGAGGCAAATCTATGTCTATGTTTTTTAAATTATGCGTGCGCGCACCGCGTAAACTGATTGATTTCATGCTTGTGATTTTAATTTCAAGGAACCGATTAGTTTAACTTATTTTTAAAATCATTGCTAAGTAAAATCCATTCGAATTATAGATTTACACAATCTTGAATTTTAAATCTAAACTTATTTTGATTAACTTTGAAATCATTTTGAGTTATTATGGTCTTTATAGGCATACAATAATAATTTGAATAACCCAATGATAAAATTTACGACTCTATTTACAGCAATACTCTTAGGTTTTGTGATATCAACATCCGTCTTAGCAGATAATCCCGATGTAGGGCAAATGGCACCTGATTTTGAAATCACTCAAATGGATGGGACCCAATTTAAGCTCAGCGATTACAAGGGCAAAAAATCTGTCTATTTGGTATTTTGGAATACTTGGTGTACTTTTTGCATGAAGAAAATACCCAAATTAAAAGCCGCGCAATTGAATCTGGCTGATGATATCCAAATCATTGCTGTTAATACAACCAATAAAGACAGTGTTGAAGAATCAATAGAATTTCAAAAACGTTTTGAGATTACTTATCCATTGGCTTTCGATCATGGAAAAACAGTAACCGACCTTTACAACGTTTGGGGAACCCCCACAGAATTTATTATTGATATCAATGGTGTTATTCAACACCGAGATGGTGTACCTGACAAGTTAGAAGATAATTTAAGTGAATGGAACAGTATTTTAAAATCGTTTACCCAAGTGTTTGAAGACTTTTATTATTCATCAGCTGGATTTTTTAGTGTCGTAACTAGCAAAAAATGTTAATTGAATGAAGGTTTATAATAGAAATAATAACAAACCAAAAAAAGCCAAAATAACTGCCTTCCAAAACCACTGGACCACAGGCATAAATCGAAGATCTTTTATCAAAGGCTCGGTGGCTGCTTCATTATTGGCCAGTATTGCTGCCTGTAAACCTTCTATTAATGAAAAAGATCAAACTACAGTGGTTAAAAAACCATCATTAATCAAACAGTCAAAAGATGTGGTTGAATTAAATGACTTAACCTTCTCTCACCAACAACACCTAGATTTACAATCTGTTTATATGCGATTATTTCCAGACGATGGAGATGGCCCAAGTGCTGATGACATCAACGTTTTGACCTATTTAGAATGGGCCATGACCGATGAAAACAATAAAGCTGATGGCGATCCAGAATTTATTGTGAAAGGCATAGGTTGGCTGAATCAATTTGCCAACGATGACCACGGTAAAAACTTTGTTGATTTAGATACAAAAACACAAGATGCGATCATCGCCACCACAGCCAAATCGGATGCGGGTAGAAATTGGTTATCTATACTAATTTATTATTTAATTGAAGCCCTAACATTGGATCCTTATTATGGAGGCAATACCAATGGTGTTGGTTGGCAATGGTTGCAATACCAAGGTGGATTTCCAAATCCAGTCAAAGGCAAAACATACAGAGACTTCACATGAGTAAGAAACTAATAGAATGTGATGTCTGTGTGGTTGGCAGTGGAGCTGGTGGCGGACCAGTGGCCTATGAACTTTCAAAAGCTGGTCATAAAGTTGTGGTCTTAGAAAAAGGCGGTTGGTACGGTGAAAAAGATTTCAAAAAAGATGAAATGTTAGGTCGTCGCCGAGTTTTTCGCTCAAAACTTGAAAACGAACGCCATGTGTTATCAGAACCTGATAGCGATGGTGATTTTTCAGAGTCAACAACATCGCAGTTTTGGGGTGGTAATATTGTTGGTGGTGCAACTAATTTTATGAGTGCCTATTTTCACCGGCTAAAACCTCAAGATTTTAAATTACTCAGCACTTTTGGAGCCATCCAAGGTGCCAATATTGCCGATTGGCCAATCAGTTATGAAGACTTGGAACCCTATTATGTGAAAGTAGAAAATTTGGTTGGGGTTTCAGGAAAAGTAGTTGACCACCCTAATCTAGAACCACGTTCTACCCCTGATTATCCATTTCCTCCATTGCCAGAACATCCGATTGCCAATTGGTTTGATAAAGCTTCTTCTGAACTGGGTTTTCATCCGCTTCCGATGGCAAGAGGCATTCTCTCACGCAAACACAATAACCGAAATTCTTGTGAATTGTCTGGTTTTTGTGGCAGTTATGGTTGCCATTCAGGTGCCAAAGCCAGTTCGCGCGCAGCATTATTGGATGACGCTGTAGCTGGTGGTAACTGTGAGGTTATTCCTTTTGCAAAAGCCTATCACATTAATACCGATAAAGAAGGCAATGCCACATCGGTCTTGTACTATGACAAAAATGACGAAACGATTGAAGTAAAAGCTAATAAGATTGTTATTGCCTGTTATTCAATTGAATCTAGTCGATTATTGTTGTCTTCAACAAGCGAAAAGTATCCGAATGGCATAGGCAACCAACACAATCAAATTGGTAAAAACTTACACTGTTGTGCCGGCGGAACGGGCCATGGTATTTTTGATTTAACCAAATTGCCACAAGACAAACGCGCTGAATTGATGGTTCGTGGTCCATTTTTTAACCGCGCATTACAAGATTGGTATACCATCGATGACAAGCAATTGTTTGATAAACCTGTTAAAGGTGGCACCATAGACTTTGTATTCGATCCACCATCAGCAGTTTCAGAGGCCATTGATCAACGTTTTGAAGATGGCGAATTATTATGGGGCACGGCTCTTAAACAAAAGATTAAATCTCATTTTACCGAATCAAAAGATTTTAAATTTGAAGTATTTTGTGATTGGTTACCCAATGACGACTGTCATGTTTCATTAGATGAACAAGAAAAGGACAAATGGGGTTCACCCGTAGCCAAAGTTAAAGTGGGTTTTCATGAACACGACACAAAAGTGGCACAGTACATTGTTGACAAAGGTGTCGAAGTCATGAAACAAATGGGCGCAGACAACGCTTATGGCAATGTTTGGACAGAGCCCACATCAAATTTAATGGCAGGTGGATTACGATTCGGCAATGACCCAAAATCATCTGCATTAGATGCCAATTGCCGCGTTCATGGAACAAAAAATCTGTATGTCAGCGATGGCAGTTTTATGCCTAACGGTGGCAGCATTACGCCAACATTTACCATATATGCCAATGCTTTTAGGGTCGCTGATAAAATATTAGAGACCATGTAAATTCATGACAATATCAAATAGATACTAAACACCATTTATTGGCATGCCAATGATTGGTGAATTGTGCTAAAATCTCGTCTTTTTTATTCATAACACTAATTTTTCATGTTGTTCAAACAATCACAGCAATTATCTGACAATCAGATTCACCAATTTAAAGGCGTAAAAGGCTTGGCCTTGCCTTTGTTATTGGCAGAAATTACTAAAAACAATACGGGCTTAAATTTGGTATTAACCTGTCTCTTATACACATCTGACGCTGCCGACGATCTACTCTGTGTA
>CAJXVJ010000199.1 GCA_913061105.1 uncultured Alcanivoracaceae bacterium
TCTACACAGAGTAGATCGTCGGCAGCGTCAGATGTGTATAAGAGACAGGCATTGATACTCGTTGTTGTCCAAAATGGACATTTAAAAGATTGTTATAGAAATATTTCTAAACAATCACCATAAAATCATAAAAAAAGACTAGCGTTCAAGGTTCGCTTTTAGGCCAGCTTTATCAATCATCTCAATACATAATTGAAACACTTCATTAATGCTTAAATCACTGGTATCAATGACAATTGCATCATCAGCTGGAACAAGTGGAGACACTTTTCTGTTACTGTCTCGTGCGTCTCTAGCACCGATCTCTTTTTCAAGTGCGCGGATATTACCATCAACACCCTTGTTTTTCAACTGTTTGTAACGTCTTTTTGCCCTTTCTTTAGCAGAAGCGGTTAAATATATCTTTATTTGTGCATCTGTGAAAACAACAGTGCCCATGTCCCTGCCATCGGCCACCAATCCTGGTTCTACTCTAAAGTCCTTTTGACGTTGTAATAATGCTGCCCTCACCTCAGGAATAACAGCAACAATGGAAGCAATGTTTCCACACGATTCTTGCCTCAAATCATGGTTCACACATTCTCCATCTAAATAGACCAAAGTGGGCTCACCAATGATAGATTCAAATCTTAGTTCGAGATTTTTTGCCAATTCTACCAAGGTATCAATGTCTGATGTTTCGGCATCTGTGTTGAGGACTTTTAATGCCAAAGCCCGATAGATTGCACCGCTGTCTAGCAAATGCCAACCCAGGTGATTGGACAATAGTGATGCCGTTGTGCCCTTTCCTACTCCGGATGGACCATCGACTGTTATGACGGGTATAGTTTTCATGTTTTCTTCATAAATTTAATTTTTGGTGACTAATAAGGCATTTATCTAAAGAAAGCTAATTATTAAGAGAAGATACTTTGTCTGATAATATAGTATCTCAATCCACTGTGCGAACCAACTTAACACGTGCCTGACCATCACCGCGTTCCACACCAGCATCACTGCCATAATTAAATTCTACAACCCGAGTAAATATGGGGTATTCACTATAAGGAGTAGAAGTCCAAATAAAGGCAATTGTGTTTGGGAAAATATTTTCATTAATACTAGGGCCAACACAATTTTTAGCAGATAAAGACTGTAATTCATTTTTATTGGGAATTCTCCAATCCGTAAAATCTGCATAGTCGGAATCTTCAGCAAGATCTAAGGCTTGTTGCCATTCTAGGAGTACATCTTTGTTACCGGTCATACAATTGGTTCCTGACAATCCTTCTGTACATTGTTTCCACATCAGCCCTGTTACTTTATCTGTTACAACATTGCCTCCATTAATAGTTTCAACTTTATAGCGAGAATCATGCCACTCATCAGTAATATAATCATGACATGTTTGTTCAGAATATAATGGTTGCGAAATCATAAAAACTGACAATAGTAAAATTTTTTTCATTGGTACTCCATTATTAAAACTTTAAAATAGTTAACACTGTTAATTACTGTGTACTAACCGAACATAAATCGGAAAGTTACGTGCAAGGTTGTTAAGTTGATTAGCGTCAAACCTGATTACTAAAGCAGTATCTTGATTTGAAGCATCTGGCGTAGATGTCCAATACCAACCTGATATTGTATTTGGAAAATAGTTTATGTCTATAGAAGGATTATTTACACTGTTATCAACTATCCCTCCTAATTCTCCTACTGTTGGTACCCGCCAATTATTTATCCCACAATGCATTTCATTATTTGATTCTTGGATAAGATTGTTCCAGTCATTATAATATGTACCTTGTCTTTCAGGATGATCGAGACCTATAGCGGTAAGCCCACCCCATTGATATAAATTATTTTTATTGTGGATGCCTGCAGTATTTGTTTTTACCTCCCAAATTAAACCTGTCACATTGTCTTTGACACATGACCAAGGGCTATTAATATAAAGTGCATTTTGATTGAATAATGGGACGCCATTGGCATCTAATTTAGTAAAACTAAAACCTGCATGTCCATCACTGTCATCATTATGAGTAAAGTCACGCCCTGTATTGCAGTCCTGAGGTGATGTAATTGTTTGATTACTGCATTCATCATTATTCGTTGATGGTATCTCACCAGACCATGTAATACCAGTGTCATTGAGTGGGACAAATATTGACTCCATCCCTGATTTGAAAATTAGGTCGGATTGTGCAATTGTACTATAATTAAATAATGTGAGTATTAATATGGTGAAAAGTTTAGATTTCATTGAATATTCCATTGGTCAATTTGATGAGATTAATAATACACAAAATGTGTCAATAATTGAATTATTTTTTGATAAATTGGAAAATGGGCCAATTATTGTGGCAATTGTCAAGATATCCACAAACCCAAATCCTCACAAATAGTTAAAAAATTTGGAAATGATGTCATGATGTTTTCGCAATTATCAACAGTAATATTACCTTTGGCAAACTGGCCTGCGATTAAAAAACTCATGGCTATTCGGTGATCATCTTGGGCATCAACATGACCACCATTGAGATCACCACCTTGAATCACAATGCCATCATCTAATTCATGGCAATTAACGCCCAATATTTTCATACCATCTGCCATGGCGGTAATTCTATCACTTTCTTTGTGACGCAACTCCATTGCATTGGTTAGTCTTGTTTCACCTGTTGCTAATGCTGCGGCAATAAATACTATTGGAAATTCATCAATGGCTGAAGCAATATATTGGTGTGGAATATCAATGCCATGTAACTGGCTAGATTTGACTACCACATCTGCAATTTGCTCACCAGCATTTGTGCTTTGATTGGTGAATTTAATATCTCCACCCATTAGCTTTAAGATACTGATAACACCGGTTCTACTGGGATTAACACACAGGTTTTTAAAAGTAATCTGTGAATTTTTTGATAACAGTGCTAAAACCATAAAAAAGGCTGATGAAGAAATATCCGCTGGCACTTGAATATTGGTGGCTTGTAATGATTGTCCACCTTGCATACTCACAGTTAAATCATTCGATTGTAATGCGCAACCAAAACCCCGTAACATGTTTTCTGTATGATCACGTGATAGTTTAGGTTCAGTTAATGTGACTAGACCATCGCTGTATAAGCCAGCTAACAACACACATGATTTCACTTGTGCACTGGCAATTGGTGATTGATAATCGATTGAATTGAGCTGGTCAACGGCTTTGAATTTTAATGGTGCGGTCCCAGTTTTTGTTGCTGATACATTGGCTCCCATCATTTCTAATGGTTTTGTAATGCGCGTCATCGGACGAGAATTAAGTGATTTATCGCCAGTTATCTCAGAATCAAATTGTTGTGCTGCCATGACACCTGATAACAAACGCATGCCAGTGCCTGAGTTTCCACAATCGATTTTTCCACTATCAGGCGCTTTTAGACCGTGTTTCCCGACGCCATGAACAATGTATTTATTCCCTTCCTTTTCGATCTTAACACCCATCGACTGCATGGCTTGCATGGTTGCCAAACAATCTCCAGATTCTAAAAACCCTGAAACTTCTGTAATTCCATTTGCAATGCCTCCAAGAATCATGGATCGGTGAGAAATAGACTTATCGCCTGGCACCCTCACCTCTGAATTAATGTTAAATTGGTTTTGAGGAACCGAAGTTAAGGTATTTTTAATTTCAGCCACAAACTTTTTCCATCATTTTGTCCAATCGTTGCATCTGTTGTTGAGTGCCAATGGTGATGCGCAAACAGTCAGTTAATCCATAGTTGGCAACTGGACGTGTGATAATCCCACTTTTCAATAAGTCCATATATATGTTTGATGCATCCTTTTCGAAATCTATTAGCAAAAAATTGCCTTTAGAGGGAACATAACGAAGACCCAAGTTTCCACATGTGTTTTCCAAGATTTTCATACCCATACTGTTTTCAAGTAAAGAACGCTCTAAAAATTCAATATCAGAAACCGCATGTTCTGCAGCAATCAAAGCAAGAGAATTTACATTAAATGGTTGTCTTATCCTGTTGATAACATTAGCAATATCTGGATTACTTAATGCGTATCCAACTCTCAAACCAGCCAATCCATAAGCTTTTGAAAATGTCCTTGTTACAACTAAGTTAGGAAATTCTGGTAACCATGCACTGGCATCAACCTGCTCTTCAATGCTTGAATATTCCAAATATGCCTCATCAACAATCACAATAACGTGTTCCGGAATCTTAGCAATAAAGCCTTTAAGTTCTGCTTCTGATAAATGATTGCCTGTAGGGTTATTGGGATTGGCCACAAAAACCAAACGGGTATCTTCATCTATGGCAGCTAACATCGCATCTAAATCATGTCCAAGTGGCGAATCAGTATCCCATCCTTTTGCCGGAATTTGTTTGTGGGTCGCTCCAACAGCTTGAATGGCTATGGGATATACAGCAAAACAATACTGTGAATAAACGGCATTTTGAGTTGTATCTAGGAAAGCTTCGGTCAGCAGCACCAACACATCATTAGAACCATTGCCCAACGTAATTTGATCCATATCGACATTGTGCTTGGCTGCCAATACTTTTTTTAATTCAAAACCATTGCCATCTGGGTACAGTTCAATTTCATTGAGGGTATCAGCCATGGCTTTCATCGCTACGGGACTAGATCCTAAAGGATTTTCGTTAGATGCCAGTTTAATAATATTAGATATGCCCATTTCTCTTTCTAGTTCAGATATGGGTTTTCCTGGAATATATGGGTTTAGCTTTTTTACGCCTTTTACGGCCAATTCTTTATAATCAATCATGGTATGCAATACATTTAATTAAGCGCAATATTTTGACTTTTTTTTGACTATAAAGCAACTAAAAAACGTAAGACTCTCAATTGTTTAATATTGCCCAATCTAAAATACTTCCTTGTGGTACTTTGATCTGTTGTTTTATGTAAATATTCCGACCAAAAAAAAGACTCAAATTGATTTTTAAACAACTTGAGCCTTAGTTTGTGTATTGATATAAAATTTATTTATCAATCAATTTAAGTATAAATCCATATTCTTCAGCTGTTTCTTTGTAACGTTGGTAACGGCCTGACGCACCGCCATGCCCAGCATCCATATTGGTTCGCATAATCAACAAGTTATCATTGGTCTTCATATCTCTCAATCTGGCAACCCATTTGACTGGTTCCCAATACTGCACTTGAGAATCATGTAAACCTGTGGTGACCATCATATTTGGATAATCTTGTTTGCTGACATTATCATAGGGGGAATAAGACAACATATAATCATAATATTCTTTATTTTTTGGGTTGCCCCATTCATCAAATTCACCCGTTGTTAATGGAATACTCTCATCCAACATAGTAGATATAACATCTACAAATGGAACCGCCGCTATCATGCCTTTGTATAACATGCCATCAGTATTGGCCACAACACCCATCAATAAACCACCGGCAGAGCCACCCATGGCAAAGACTTGTTGTTTGTCTCCATAACCTTTAGATGTTAGACCTTTGGTTGCATCAACAAAATCTGTAAATGTATTTTTCTTTTTCAATAACTTGCCGTCTTCATACCAAGTTCTGCCATTGGCTTGAGATCCACGAATGTGAGCAATGGCAAATATAATGCCTCTATCAAGCAAAGAAATTCTAGAGTATGAAAATGTTGGATCTACAGAACTGCCATAAGATCCATAAGCATAGACCAAGATTGGACGTAATCCTAATGGAACATCAGATGGTTTATAAACAAGCGAAACAGGCACATCAACACCGTCTCTGGCCTTAATTGAAATACGTTCACTCTTATAATCTTTAGACTGGAACGATCCAATAACTTCATCTTGTTTTAATAATTTTTGCTCTCCGGTTTTCATGTTGTAATCATAAACGGTAAAAGGTGTAATCATGGATGAATAACTATAGCGAATGGTATCGGTATCTTGCTGTCCGTTGAAGTTAAACCACATACCATAAGATGTTTCGGGTGCTACAATTTTTGTAGTAATCTTGGATTCAAAATTATACAGACCAATGTGACGAATGCCTTCAGATCTTTGAGAAATAGCCAAATAGTCTTTAAATGCCAACATATCATATAACAAGACTGAATCATCATGAGCAATGACGGGTTGCCACTGACTTTTATCCTTTGAGTTGTCCAAGTTGGTTTTCATTATTCTAAAGTTTTTTGCCTGCCAATTGGTTAACACATAGAACTCATCATTGATCTCTTCAACTGAATACTCATGGTCTTTTTCTCTGGGCAAAAATGACTGGAATTCACTTTTAGGATTATTTGCATCTAACACCATGACTTCTGAATTCATGGTACTGCCAATGTCTAATAGAATGTATTTTTTTGATAATGTAGCACTTATTGACATATAGAATGTATTGTCTTTTTCTTCATACACCAGGACATCTTCAGTTTTTGTGCCAAGTTCATGTCTATAAACCTGATATGGCAATAATGTGGTTGGGTGCTTTTTGGTATAGAAAAATGTTTTGTTATCTAATGCCCAAACAATCGAACCAGTGGTTTCATTGATAACATCATCATACATTTTACCTGTTTCTAAATTTTTAAAATACAGTGAATATTTTCTTCTGCCCGTCACATCTTCTGAAAACCCTACAATTTTATGGTTAGGTGAAATGGCTTGATAATTGGATTGGAAATAACTTTTTCCCACTGCCCTTTCATTCATATCAATCATTATTTCTTCGTCGGCTTTCAGATCACCTTTTTTACGTGCATAAATTGGGTACTCATTGCCT
The DNA here is from genome assembly GCA_913061105.1 of uncultured Alcanivoracaceae bacterium. Classification (GTDB taxonomy): domain Bacteria; phylum Pseudomonadota; class Gammaproteobacteria; order Xanthomonadales; family Marinicellaceae; genus NORP309. Next base: position 6,760 of record CAJXVJ010000199.1, read on the forward strand.
TCAGCATATCTTGAGTAATACCAATAATCATCAATTTTAGCAGGAACTGTTTGTTCCTTTGTGGGCAAACGCTGAATGATTTCAGTGTACAACTGATCAATCAATGGTTTTTCTGCCTTTAATTGAATGTCGGTATAGGTGTTTTCTTGATTAAGATATTCAATAACTTCGGCACTGCTTCTGTCATCACTTCTTAGCCAATTGTAAGGATCGTTTCTTTCCTGTCTCTTATACACATCTGACGCTGCCGACGATCTACTCTGTGTAGA
>CAJXVJ010000200.1 GCA_913061105.1 uncultured Alcanivoracaceae bacterium
ACGAGATTTCTGCCTGTCTCGTGGGCTCGGAGATGTGTATAAGAGACAGACCTGGGAAGATGGTGCAGAAATACAGAGCGGCGGTTCGCAAAATAATAAAAGCGCAAGTTTTGCACATATTGGCTGGGAATTTGCCACAAATAGAAAACATTCTGGTGACAGAAGTTATTGGTCTCAAGCAAACAATGACACATGCAACGATTTAACCACAGATTTCATATCTCTTACCTCAAATAAATCATCAGAATTAAGTTTTTGGACGGCCTATGATATCGAAAATGATTGGGATGGAGGCGTGGTAGAAGTGACAACTGACGGTAATTTATTCTACAAACCAGATCTAGAGCCTAGTTACCCAAATAATTTTAACGAAAGTGCTGATGCCTGTAATTATAGCGCTGGAACACCTTCATTTTCAGGAAAAGATTTAACTTGGAAAAAACATACTGTAGATTTATCCAAATACAATGGACAGGAAATAAAAGTGCGTTGGAATTATTCTACTGATAATGTAGTTGTCAACGAGGGTTGGTATCTTGACGACTTAAAAATCACACACACTCAGACAGCCGGTGTTTGTAAAACATCAGCTGCCAATGTTCAACCTGGTTTGTGGTATGACCAAAGTAGGAACGGACATGGTTTTGCTATAGAGCCAGTTGGCTATGATGATTTATATTACACTCTTTTTTACAGTTATCGTGAAAATGGAACACCTGAATGGTTTTCTTCACTCTCCAAATTACAAAACGGGATATTAAACATCAATACAGAAAGTAACACATTGCAAAGGTCTTTTTATGATTTTTCTGTTAATCCAGCAGACAATAATCCCATTATCATTGATGATAAAATTGGAACAAATACATTACAAATTGATTTTAATAGCGATAATATATCAGGTTCTTATGCTTGCTCAGACGGTATCAACAGAGGAGAAGTCTTGGCTTTGGCAAAATGGCAAATAGGAGACCAACAAGAATCATGGTGTTTAGAGCCAATTATTTCATCAGATAATACACCACCAACAGATCTAGGTGGTACTTGGTGGGCAGGATTAACAGACACTGGATGGGGCGCATCGTTGGCCTTTTCAAATGACTCATTAGTCGCCATTGTATATTTTTATGACAGTGATGGAAACCCACGTTGGGTGATTGGGCAACAAGATGGGTTTAACACTGGACAAAACATCTTAATAGATTTATTCCAAGTTCAAGCATATGGTAGAATAAAGGACACGACTTCATTAACTAACATTCCAGCAGGCACTTTAAAACTTAGATTAAATAACAATTCCCAAGACCAAGTCAACGATGGTGAACTAACCATTGATGTGACATACATGGGTGCCGAAGGCGGTAATTGGAGCCGAAATAATCTACCTATAACACTATTTTCACAACCTCATTAGAGTTAACTTATTATGAAAAAATTGATATTAATTATATTTTTTAGCAGCTTTCTACAAGCCCATCCATTCACACCTTGTGATGAAAAAACTGGCATGGCAGATTTTTACGAATGCAACAAAATAGATTTATTACAGCGGGTACATCTTGATACTTTTGAGGCAGGAAGTGGCTCAGATATTTGGGGTTGGACAGATCCAATGACAGGCAAAGAATATGCTTTAATGGGATTAGATAATGGCACAGTTTTTGTAGACATAAGTGAGCCAAAAGCACCTGTTTATTTGGGTAAATTACCTACTCATACAACAAACAGCTTGTGGCGTGATATTAAAACATATGCCAATCATGCCTATATTGTTTCTGAAGCCAGTGGACACGGCATGCAAATTTTTGACTTAACCCAATTAAGAAACGTAGTTAACCCTCCAGTGGTTTTTACTAATACAGCACACTTTTCTGGTTTTGGCTATGCACATAATATTGTTATAAATGAAGCAACAGGATTTGCCTATGCTACTGGCACATTAAAACCAAGTCAACCAGCAACAGGAACTTGTGGTGGCGGATTACATATGGTAGATATTAACTCACCAGCAAGCCCCATTGATGCTGGTTGTTTTAGTGCAGATGGATATACCCATGATGCCCAATGTGTTATATACGATGGACCGGATACAGAGCACTTCGGAAAAGAAATTTGTTTTAATTCCAATGAAGATACATTAACCATTGTTGATGTAAGCGATAAGAACAACCCAATTCAATTATCAAGACAGGGATACGATAATGCCCAATATACACATCAAGGTTGGTTAACTGAAGACCACAGGTATTACATGATGAATGATGAATTGGATGAGACAAGACTTGGGCACAATACCAAAACATTTATTTGGGACTTGATAGATTTAGATACTCCGCTATTAAAAGGTTTTTATAATGGTGATAAAGCTTCCATTGATCATAACCTATATATTAAAGGAAATTTTGCTTATTTATCAAATTATACCAGTGGTTTAAGCATTGTAGACATCACTGATATTGGTAATAACAATTTCCAAGAAGTTGCTAGCTTTGATATTTATCCTGCAGACAATATTGCTAAATTTAAAGGTGCTTGGAGCAATTACCCTTATTTTGAAAGTGGTAATGTGATTGTGAGTGGCATTGAAGAAGGATTATTTATATTCGATCCTGAAATTTGCCCAGCAGCACCAGCAACAAGCGGCCTAGCCGTACAAGCCAATGGTGACAATACCATAGATTTGAACTGGGGTGAAGATTTAGGAGTAGATGAAACATACAATGTTTTTCGCTCAGAAGGCGGTTGTGCTGTAGATAACTTTGAACAAATTGCAACAGGTGTTACTACTGCAAATTTTAGCGATACAACTGCATCAGGAAACGTACTTGTTGGTTACAAAGTAAGTAAAGTCAATGCTGCAGGTGAATGTGAAACAGACCGTTCTATTTGTATGGAAACAACCACGACAGGTATTTGTACTGCTGCTCCACAATTTAACGGTATAAATTCAGTAACAAGTACCAATACTGCCAGCTGTGGAATGGATATTCAATGGAACAATGCCACCAGTTATTGTAATGCCGATGTGAGTTATGATATTTATAGATCAACAGATCCAGCCTTTGTTCCTGGTTCTAGCTATAAGATTGCTGCATCAATAAGTGGTAACCAATTTCATGATCCAATTGTTGAATACGATACAGAATATTATTATTTGGTCAGGTCAAACGATTTAAGCAATCAATCCCAAGATAACAACAGTCTAAAACTATCAGATACTGCTGAAGGTGTCATCGCCAATGGAGACTTTAGTGCTGGAGCAGAAATCGGAGATTCAGGCTTTGGTCAAAATCGCCATATTGGTTGGGAGCAAGTTGATACAAGGTTCAATTCTGGCGAAAGAAGCTATTGGTCACAATCTAACAGCGATTCATGTAATGACTTGTTAACTCAAACCATTAGTTTAACTGCTGGTGAATCTTCAGAACTCAGTTTTTGGACTGCATTTGATATTGAGTCACGTTGGGATGGTGGTGTTGTTGAGATTACAAATGATGAACTAATATGGGATCCTGCCAACCTATCTCCTGGTTATAATGATACATTTAGAGATACGTCAGACGGCTGTGGTTATGACGAAGGTGAACCTGCATTTTCTGGAACAAATTTAACTTGGACTCAACACAGTATGGATTTATCTGGTTACCAAGGACAAAACATTAAAATTCGTTGGAATTATTCTACAGACGGGTTCCAAAATAATGAAGGTTGGTATTTAGATGACATAAGAGTAACCAACACACAAACCCCTGGACAGTGCATGGGTTTAACCGACCTTATTTTTGAAAATAATTTTGAATAAATTATAAACAAAATTGCGATTCATAAAAAGCCCATTTGATTCAGTCTGATGGGTTTTTCGATTATCAGCGTGTAATATAAAGTATAAGAGAGTTTTCAAATTGTTAACCTATGTTAACATTTATAATTTATCCCCAATTATTGGCCATTATTCTGTATGATAGATAAACTAAAATTCAAAAAAGAGGAGAAATAGAATGGAAAGTTTAATTCCAGTTTTAATTAATTTAGTCAGTGGTGCAGTCGGTGGTAATGTGGCTGGCAAACTTTTTAAAAATCTAAATATGGGTACATTGTGGAACTCAATAGCTGGCATAGTTGGTGGTGGTCTTGGCGGTCAATTACTGGGCATGCTTGGCATTGGTGGCGGCGGATCGATGGATCTTATGGGAATTGTTCAAACTGTTGCATCAGGCGGCGTTGGTGGTGGTGTTTTAATGGCAATAGTTGGTATGATTAAAAAAATGATGAAGTAAATTTTAAAAAATAAATATTCAATATTGATACGAAAAAGGGCAGATAATTCTGCCCTTTTGTACTATCAAACCCAGGTTAGATTAATCTATGGCTTTATTCCATTCGGCTACTCTATCAGCATTGCTTTCCAAAACTGATGAAGCATCGCCTTCGATTGAAATTGATTTAATTTCATCACCACCAGTAATAGAATTAACCACATCCATATCTGCGGTACTTTCTACTGCACCAAATACAGAATGCTTGCCATCTAACCATGGAGTTGGCTCATGTGTCACAAAAAATTGTGAACCATTTGTTCCAGGTCCAGCATTGGCCATAGACAATATACCAGCTTTGTCATGCTTTAATGAAGCATCGAACTCATCTTCAAAACGGTAACCTGGTCCACCGGTTCCGGTTCCTAAAGGACATCCGCCTTGAATCATGAAATTTGGAATCACACGATGAAAAGAAACATCATCATAAAATCCTTGTTGTGCCAAATTAACGAAATTAGCCACGGTTACTGGTGTTTGTTTTTCAGTTAAAACTAAATTAATGTCACCTTTATTGGTGTGAATTACAGCTTTTAAAGTCATCTTTTTCTCATATATTTTTGAAATCCTTTTCTATATAAGGGCGTAATATTAGAAACCAAGTCAGATCAATTAAATTAAGGGTTCCTACATTATTTAGGTATTATCTAAAATTGCAGCATTAATCGTTTTGGCCCATTTTTCTGGATTTTCTAACATGGGAAAATGTCCGAGTTGATTCATTTTGATTAAAACAGAATGTTGACATTCTTTGTGCAGTAATTCTGCAATTTTAATTACTGCCACTGGATCATTTTCTGCCCATACTATTTGAATTGGTAATGTTGTCTTTTTCAATCCACCAATCCAACGCTCCCAATGGGTATATCTTTGACGAATATATTGAGTGGTTTTATGTAGGACTTTTCTTCCATTGTTGTGGGTCATCATTGTCCAAAGAGCATCTATCTCTTCATCATTAATGGCCTTTTTGTCATGGTAAATATTCTTTAAATTTTTAGCCAACGTTCGTTTATTACTCAGTCTTGCTACGATGGGTCCAGTAAATTTATTCAACAATAGTTTTTGAATTAAGCGCAGTTTTGCCAGTTCTATATGAATGCTACCATTACATAAAGTAACTGATGAAGGTGTGAAATTTTGCAGGTTTTTTTCATGTTCTTTGGCAATGATTTCGGTGGCGACACTCGTACCATAATCATGTGCCAATATATGGGCTTGATTTATCTCTAACCTATTCCATAATTTTAAAGCATATTGTGCTTGGCTTATTAATGAATAGGAATAATCAAACGGTTTATCTGAATAACCAAAACCCAGGTGATCGTGCACTACAACCCTGAATTGAGATTCTAAAAGAGGCAAAGCTTTATAATAATCGAATCCACAAGTTGGATAACCATGTAAAATAACCAATGTTGGTTTTTGAATTAAATTGACTCTATCAGAATCGTAATAAAATAAATTGTGCCCATCAATTTGAATTTTAGAACCTCGTTTAAACCATTCTTGAGCATTCATATTAATCCAACAATTGCATGAGTTGATCAACCTTTTTTTCAAGTGCCACTATTCGATCTTCTAATTGTTTGTTGTCACATTGACTCTGTTCAATGATACTGTCTTCTAATTTTTTTTGCCTTGTCAGGTTTATGCGTTGACCAATGGTTGAATTTTTAACTTTTGTTTCGGTTTGTTGGGTGACCTCACCACATAACAAGTGTGTGTACCTGTCTTCTCTAGAGCCAGCTGCTTTTGGCAAACAAACTACCAGGGGCTTTTCACCACCCATCATTTTATCTAAAGTATTATGTACATCATTAAGGTCATCGAACTCTACCATTCGTTGGGTTCTTGTTTTAATGTCATTTAATGTTATGGGTGCACGCACCATAAGAACTGTTAATATGGATTGTTTCTTCTTTGATAGTTCTAAGGCATTTACTAACCGATGTGAAATGTGATTTGAACGCCCGCCATAATCTATGTCTATCAACCCACGGTCTTTTAATGAGTTGACTGTATGACCCACTTGCCCTTCAGTCAAATGCATAACTGGATCGCGATTTGATTTTTGGTTACAAGCCAATAACAAAGAATTGAGGGTCAAAGGGTAATTATTTGGCGTGGTTAATTGCTTCTCCATTAAACAGGCAATAATTCGAGCTTCTAGGCTAGTAAAGTAAGATTTTTCATTATTTTGTGTATTCATCTATTTATTCTAATCAGAGCAAGTATTATTGTCTACAATAAAAACAATTTTGTGATTTGCTAATCATTAAACAATTTTGTATAAATTCACAATATTTTGTAACATATTAGATTATTAATAGTTGTACAATATAACTCTATAACACAGACAGGATATTGACATGACAAAACCTTTACACAGAATTTTGGTTATATTTGGTTTATTTTTAATTATCAACTTTACCGCTAATGCAAAAAGTGAACTTTCTTTCAAACAAAATCTAGTCATCGAAGCTGATGGCCTCAATAATTTATTTTCAGACGTAGGTTCTGGATCACTTTATATTCATGGTGCTGATGTTGATGAAATCAGTGTTGAAGCGACCATAAGATCAAAAAAATATTCAAACATTGAAGAATTAGAAGAAGCCTTTAATGAAAAAATGGTATTGACTCTAGAAGACAACGGTTCAAAAGCCATTTTGAAATCACTGC
>CAJXVJ010000201.1 GCA_913061105.1 uncultured Alcanivoracaceae bacterium
GAAAATGTTGAAACAACAAAAATTTAATAGAAAGAATATCTCTGGTTTTACATTGATAGAATTGGCCGTGACTTTGGCCATTGTTGGGGTTCTCTTGTTTTATGCGATACCGTCTTATAATGATTTTTCTAAACGACAAGCCATTTCTAATGAAGCCAATGATATTTTAGGTGATTTGGGTTACGCGAGATCATTGGCCATAGAAAACGGCAATGTTGTGACTGTGACCTCAGTGAGTGGTGTTAATTGGAGTAATGGTTGGAACATCAGTCAAACATTAGCCGATGGTTCTACAGAATTATCCAGAACAAAAATTGTTGTACCCAATAATGTTATTATGGCTGGGACATCTGGTGTTATTACATATAATAGTATTGGAAACCTAAGTTCAGCTCCACTTTCAATTAATCTAGGTATTACACCAGAATATCCAAATTTTCTTTCAATAAGGGTTTTGGCATCAGGCATGGCATCATCAACTCGAGACGCATATGAAAATGAATAATTATAAATTAAATTATAAAAGACAAAAAACCAAAGGGCAAAAAGGTTTTACCTTAATTGAAGCTATGATTGCTGTTGTAGTATTCTCATTCGGATTACTCGGTGTGGCTGGTGTGATGTTGGTTGCAGTTAAAAGCAATCACAATGGATATATGCGCTCACAAGCCAATTTTTTAGCCCATTCTGTAATCGAAATGATGCGAAGAAACTCATGGGCAGTATGGACTGGTGTTTATGATGGAACATACTCTGGATATAGTTCTATTGACTCAGTTTGCACATCTAACGCATGTGGTTGTACTGCTGTTGCCAACAGAGATACTCAGCAGTGGTCAAATATGATAACCAATACATTAACCAATGGTTCTGGCGAAATAAGTTGTACTGAGTTTGGTGCTTATGGAGGTTTTGCCTGTGATGAAGCCGATCAACCTTATTTAGGGTTGTGTACAGTGACAGTGACATGGGATGAGTCAAACGAAGATGGCTCAGATTCAGAACAAAGCGTTACAATTGTATCAGGGCCATAAGCAAATGAACTTATATAAAAATACACACACAAATACTAAACAAAAAGGATTCTCAATAGTTGAATTGATGATTGCTGTCTTTATTGGCATTATTATTTTAACCGGTTTGGTTCAAGTTTTTGATACTTCTTCTAAAATGAACAGAACTCAAAATGGTTTGGCAAGGATTCAAGAAAATGGCAGATATGCTATCTCTTTAATGAAACAAACCATCGAACAAACGGGTTATCAATATTGTATGGGTGAATCAAATGATCCTTCGCTTTCTACAAACCAACCAACAAAATTTGCTTGGGATATAAGGAGTTTGCCATTTATTCCTGGTTTTGCCATCGGCCCTTTCGACCCTGCATTCTTATTGCACGGTCATGAATGTGGAGATTCAGTCTGTGCACCTACAATGAATTCACTGGGATCAAATACTGCGGCTCTTGTACCAGACATTGGTACTGATGATGGAGACCGCATGGCAGGAACAGATGTATTAACATTTCGTTATATTAGTGGCCCAGGCAGAGAAGTGCAATCGATATCAGGTGATACAATAACATTTACACCTTGGGAGATTGCCAATCCTCCTAGTGTAGCAGTACCAAATACTGGACAAGTCTTGGTAGTTAATTGCGATGATTCATCTCCTACTCTAGTCTCACGTACTGCTGCTGGTTCCAGTACCATAACTGTATCTCCAGATCCATTGCAAAATGCGCATTTGGCTAAAGTATTTGATATGCAATCAGATTTTTCAACCATTACTTATTATGTTGCTAATAATGTTGTAGATGGCAGAGACATACCTACGCTGTTCAGTAATGTAAACGGCGTAACAAATGCGATAATTGAAGGGGTTGATGCCTTTGATATTATTTATGGTGTCATGAACAATGCGGGAGGCATTACGTTTTTAGATGCAGCTGGAGTTCAAAATTTCCCCATTGCTAACTGTTGGCCAGCAATTAAAAATATTAATGGGACTTCCATAGCAAATACTGCTGGGTGTGGTTGGCGTTCTGTTGTCTCAGCAGAGGTCCATATGTTGCTAAATACTATTTATAACAGTACGAATAATTCAAATGAGCAATTCAAATACAGTCAATATGGTAACGAATTTTATGATCAATCAGACTTGCCTTCAGGAATTGAACATTATAGTATGCACCGCAAAGAGTTTTCAACAACAATTTCTTTGAAAAATGTTATGCATTAAATGAAAAGATTTAATATTAAATAAAATAGAAAATATTATGATAAATTACAAACATAGAAAAAAACAAGAAGGCGTTGCATTAGCCATAGGAATTATCCTGTTACTGGTAATTGCTGTTATTGGAGTCACGTCCATGAAATCAGCCTTGTTGCAAGAAAAAATGGCAGGTGGATTGGCCAGAAAAGGTTTTGCTGACACAGCCGCATACACGATGTTGGTTGCTGTAGAAAACTATTTATTTAGGCTTTATCAGACCAATAATGGTATCCAAGATCCAATGTGCGATTATTGTGGAGAGAGCGATGAAATTAGAGGGGATGTTTGGCACAGATTTATCTCTCAAAGAAATATGTTAGATGGTGGCATTTATCCAGGATCTAGCAGTTTAATTACTGGCCTAGAAGGCCAGTTGCATGATGATCCTCGATTTATTCTCTATCCAATTGCTAAAGATTCAGAAACAGGGTTTTCAACAGGTACGGTTGGTGAAGAAGGTGGCGGTGCTGCAGGTGGCAGCAGTGGAGCATTAGGTGATAGCTCAGAATCATCCATAATGGATTTTTACAAAATAGCGGCTAAAGCCAATGATTCTACAGGAAATATCTATGTGATATATGAATCAGTATTTGCAATCAAACAAAATTAAGGAGTAAGAACTCATGAAATTTAATAAAATACTATTTACCTCATTGTTATCAATTTCAGTCACAGCCAGTTCTGTGCCATTATTATTAACACATGAACCTTTATTCTTAAACCAATCTGTGCCTCCAGCATTGGCCATTACATTTGATGATTCTGGGAGTATGGCCTGGAGTGATATGCCAGATGACAGAAGAGGGGGAACAAACTTTGTTAGTTTTGCTTCATCGGATTATAATTTATTGTATTATAACCCAGATATCGTTTATAGGCCTCCAATACGATCAGATGGATCGTCCTTTCCAAACTCAAATTTTACTGCAGCTAAATTTGACGGGTATTATGAACTAGGTGCATTAAATTACAGTTGTGGTGATAATTGCACCAATTCTATCAACACCGTAAACTTGTCAACAAGTTATAAAGCTGTGAGATCAATATCTCAAAATTACCCAAATGGTAGTGTGTCTTTTAATTATGCTGGCGTGAACGGTAATGGCGATGAAGCAGCTTTTTATTTTACTTGGAATGGACCAACAACAGCTGATTTAGCTACAATGAGGACAGCAGGTGAGAGTACAACAAATGAAACTGAAAAATATACAAAACATGGGTTAATAACTGCTGGTGAAAAACAAAATTTTGCAAATTGGTATAGTTATTATAATACCAGAAGTAAATTAGCCAGAGCAGCCATGAGTCATGCATTTGTTAATTTTGGTCCAGATTTTAAGATCGACTGGCAACAAATAAATAACAATCAATTTGATGAAAATGGTGGCTCAGACATGGAATTATTTACCGGTACACATCGTGATAATTTTTATAAATGGCTGTTTGGGATACCTGCAAGTGGTAGTACTCCTTTAAGGAGATCAACAGAATTAGCAGGTTTACAATTTGAAAAGAGTGGAACCACTGGCCCATATTATGATGATAATTTTGGTGCAGAATTATCCTGCCAACAAAATTTCCACATTGCAGTTTCAGATGGCTCATGGAATAGTACCGCAGGTGTAACTGCAAATACAGATAATTCTGCAACAACTTTTCCACCAGTAGTTGAAGGAGGAGTAGGGTATTCTTATGATCCAACCAGTGGCCTTTCAAAAATGTACTCAGGTGAAAATTCTGCAACATTAGCAGATACCACTTTTGAATTTTGGAGAAGGGATTTACGCCCAGATTTAGCTAATTCAGTGCCTGTATTTATTGAAGATTTTACTGATATTAATGGAGTTGTTGTATCAGTTGATACTACAGAAAAATGGTGGGATAAACCTGAATTATTCTGGAACCCTAATAATGACCCAGCATCATGGCAACACATGGTTAACTTTAATATTGGTTTAGGTTTATCTGGTCATTTGGACCAAGAAACAGATTTGCAATTAATAAGAAATGGTACAAAATCATGGCCAGGAACTGAGGAAATTTGCTATAAGGGTAATGGCAATGTTACAACATGTAGAACAGAAGTGTGTAGAATAAATGGCAGTAATAATTATTCAAGTGGCCGTTGCTATAATGATGATGATATTGTAAATTCATGTTATCAATATGGTAATCCACAAGGGTATTTTACTTGTTCAAATAGAATTCGTTCTAGATATAACCCTTCATTAGGACGAGTAGATGATGTATGGCATGCTTCTATTAATAGTCGAGGTAAATATTTTAGTGCGCGAGATCCAAATGAATTAGCCACATCATTAAATAAAGTCGTATCCAATATTATTCAAAGAAAAGGTCGTGCCAGTGCTGGTAGTGTATCATCTAATGTTGTATCTGATGCCACGCTTGCTTTTAAAACAGGTTATGACACATCAGACTGGAGTGGCTTTGTGATTGCTTCGCCACTAAACCCAGATGGTAGTTTTGGTGATGTCTCATGGGACGCAGGATGTTTGTTAACAGGTGGTTTATGCCCTTCGATAGGAACGATTGTAAATGCTACAAATGATCATATATCTAGAAACATATTTACATATATAAATGGAGTTCAATATGATTTTAAACCAACAGACCTTCCAACTCTAGCGCAAGGTTTATTATTAAATTCTGAATTTATTGAAAACAATCCAACTGTAACGGCTACTGATATAATAAATTATATTAGAGGTGATAGATCAAAAGAGAGATCAAATAATGGCGTGTTTCGTGACCGCAGGTCATTATTAGGTGATGTGATACATTCACCTGCACAAATAGTACGTGGCCCTGGTGCAACATATGTTGATGAGATATGGCAAGTCAATACACCAGAATATGAAGCTGCTGCAGCAAACGATGGATATGATAAATTTAGAGAGGACAATGAAGACAGAGACAATGTGATATTGGTAGGGGCAAATGATGGCATGTTACATGCATTTGCAGCAGGCATACAAAATACAACTAATGGTGGTGATGAATATTGGGCCTATATACCATCATCAGCATTGAATTCCATTAATGAATTGGCTGACCCAATTGCACCTCATAAAACCAGGGTTGATGCAGCACCTTTTGTAAAAGATGCTTTTATTAATGGCGATTGGAGTACTGTTGCACTTGGAAATTTAAGGCATGGCGGTAAGATGTTTTATGCCTTAGATTTGGGAGCAGATCCAACTCAAGAACCTACAGTTATGTGGGAATTTGATCAAACAGATGATGCAGATATGGGCTATAGTTATGCAGGTGGAATTATCACACGGGTCTATAATGAAACTAATGGTGATTCTAAATGGGTAGCATTTTTACCCAATGGTTATTCAAGCCTTAACAATAAATCAGTTATGTATGCTGTGGATTTAGAATCAGGTGAAATATTACATAAATGGACAACAGGATTAGGCGATGTTAATAATCCAAATGGCATGGGACCTCCAGTTGCAGCAGATTTTGTTGCCTATGATTCTAGAATAACAGGAGGAGGGGAACCTATATATGGTGCTGACCAGAGTACAGATTTCGTCTATGCTGGTGATTTACATGGAAACTTATATAGATTTGATGCACAAGATGTGTTTTCGACAGGTACATCTACAGCTGAAATTATGTTTTCTGGTGATATAGATCTACCAATCACAACAGCGCCAAGGGTATTTACACCTGATGATTCAACTTCTGATGTCATGGTCATTTTTGGAACTGGTAAGTACATAGAAACACCTGATAGAGGTATTATTGGTGCGCCAACTCAATATTTATTTGGTTTAAGAGATGCACGTGATGGCTACAATCAATACTCAAAAAATGATTCTAGATTGATAGAACAATCCATATCTTCTGCAGGTGGATTTAGAGATTTTACTTCTAATGAAGTTAGTAATGGTCAGGGATGGAAAGTTGCCCTGCCTGTATTGGGTGAAAGAATGGTTAATTTATTGGGCAGAAATAATCAAGCCAATATCTTGACTGTGATTACAACTATCCCTAATGGCAGAGACCCATGCTTGCCTGGAGGACAGAGTTGGATTATGGCAATTGATTCAAACACAGGCGGATCTCTAGCCAATGGAGGGTTTTTTAATGGAGGACAGTCTGATGGTGTCTTTATTAATGATTTGGCCTTGGGTTCAAATACGATTACCACACCTGGAGGTAATACAACTATAGTCAATGTAGATACAGGTGGCTTAGATGATAGTGATAATATACAATTCGAAGGCCTAACCCAAAAATGGGGCAGAAAGAGTTGGCATAGGATAATATTAAATTAAATTGGAGATGATAATGAAAATTAATATGAGAAATGAAATACTAATAATATGTCTAATTTTAATGAGTTCATTGGTTTTTGCTAACAATGGATTTATGACTGAAAATATTGAAGTGAAGGTCACGAATATTGATTACAAAACACAGACAATCGAATATGTTCAAAATAAGATAGCGGTAACACTGAAGTTAGATCCTGATATATTTAGAGTCGGTTATTACAACAGTGAAAGCAATCCTATAAGTTTAAAAAATATGAAGCTAAATAAAAAATATTTTCTTAGAATTATTCACGAAAATTATATTAACGACAAAAACAAAAAAATATCTGAGAGTTATGTTTCGACTATTAGTACAGTAGTATATGAAGAGCTGTCTCTTATACACATCTGACGCTGCCGACG
>CAJXVJ010000202.1 GCA_913061105.1 uncultured Alcanivoracaceae bacterium
CCTGAAAATGATCAAATTGCCAATTTTAAATTAACCCTAGCCTCTGAACTGGATAATAAATCTGCTAGTGCCATAATTAATAACGATGAGGGTGATTTAAAGCTCATCATTTCACAATACAAAACCCTAAATATTAAACCAGAATTTGTGCAAACTCTGACAGAAAAATTATCTACAATATCCACCATAAACAAATTATATGCAAAAGGCATTCAACAAATTTCGAACGATGTAATTATTGCTGATGATTTAAATAGCGCATGGCACACTGCAAATCAGTGCCTAGAAGTAGACCCAGAAAACTCAAAAACAAAGTTACTTGTTTCTAAAATAGTCACTATATTAACTAATGATGCTTTGCGAGCCGCTGAAGAAATTGATTTTCAACTGGCAATAGTCATTATTCAAAAAGCAGAATATTTATCTCCTGATGAAATCACTGTCAGTTTTGCCAGTGATAAAATTAATGAGTTAAAGCAACAGAGATATATATGGTTAGAAGATCAATTGGCCATAGCTATTAGAAAAACCAATATAAACAGAGCCAATCGCATGATTGAACAATTAGAAGATTTAGGGCTTGGCGATGATCAATTAGTCAGTTATCAGAATGAGATAAAACGCATTGAAATATTTGGAAAATATTCCGAATTAGATATTTTTTCAGACACCACATCAAACAATAAAAAATTACCAGACATGGTTATTATGCCACTCGGCCAATACCAAATGGGCAATATTAATGGTCCAAAACATGAAAAACCTTTGCATCAAGTGACCATTGATTATGGATTTGCAGTTAGTCAAAATGAAATATCTGTTGAGGATTTTGGCCTTTTTATAAAAAACAGTGATTACAAAACCGATGCGGAGATCACCCGTTCATCAAGAGTTTACGACATAAGCACTGGTCGAATTAAAAACAAAAACAGAATTACCTGGAAAAATGATTACTTAGGCAGCAAAGCAAAAAAAAATCTTCCTGTTATCCATGTATCATGGAATGATGCGTTAGCATATACCCAATGGCTCAGTCAAGAAACAGGCAAAAACTACAGGCTCTTATCAGAATCTGAATTTGAATATATTCTGCGAGCAGGTTCAAAAAGTAATTACCCATGGGGAAATGGAAATCCAGTACAAATCATTGAAAACCTTCAAGGTAAATTAGACAGAACCATTAAAAACACGAGAATCAGGTGGAAGAAAGGCTTTGACAAATACAATGATGAACATTGGGGACCAGCACCTGTAGCCAGTTTCATTCACAATCAATTCAAACTCAACGATACGGCAGGAAATGTCATGGAATGGGTAATGGATTGTTGGCATGATTCATATACAAGGGCACCAGTTGATGGCAGTGCCTGGGTTAATCCAGGGTGTGAGAACCACGTGATTCGAGGAGGCAGTTGGAGCAGTTCTAAAAATGAATTCGAATCCAGCCACCGCTTTATTGCTAAATCAAATTTCACTGATGCGAGACTTGGTTTTAGAGTTGCTGTTGACATAACACCGGAATAATTTAAACAATTAAAAAATAATTGCTAATTTTTCTTGAACATAGTTAAATTATCTTTATACTTGTTCTCCTTAAATGTGCCGGGGTGGCGGAACTGGTAGACGCGCCGGATTCAAAATCCGGTTTCTTCGGAAGTGCGAGTTCGATTCTCGCCCTCGGTACCATTTTTTAATTGATATTACCTCATAAAGACTCAATTTTGATACTTAAAAAAGATTCAGTTATGGTATATAAGATTATTTTTTCTAAGCACCAAACTTTCGCCTTTCTAAGGCAATCTAAATCAAAAAACAAGTTTTTCTAAATATACACAAAATCATTTTTTAATGTATCGACCTTGTGTGTTTCTAATGCAATCTAAAGCAAAAAAACCACAGAATAAATTACTAATAACACTTAATTCCTGAATTTGAAAACAATTATGCATCAATAAAATCACTTTAGTTGCAATTGTAAATATTCGTTATATGTCGTAATATGGTTAATAATTTACACACTATTATAAATCTCATGAAATATTTAATACTATTATTGGCCTTTTGCATTCTCTCTGGTTGTGCCACAACTGAGCCTTATAACAATGAACAAATCCGAACCCAATGTCCTATTGGGTACCATGAAGAATATTCAAAGCCCATGTCAATTAAAAAAGACAAAGATGGGAGAAGAATAGTAGCCAAAGATGAGTTTAAGTGCGTACCTGATTAATACTAAGCCGCATATTTCATACAATCGATACGAAATAGCTACATTCTATATAATTATCAATGTGTTATATCAATTTTACCTAGGTTTCAGTTTGTACCTCAATGGTTTTACAAAAAACTGACTTCGAATCTTGTTCAAAATCACTCTAAACGTATGAATAACTAGGTTGATCGTGATATTTAAACAATCTTCTTTGTCATTTTTCTGTAAATTCCATTGTTCTATGGAATATGCGGGCTAACTATCGTAATCAATACTGATTTTTTTGGTTTTTGGAATGGATTGGCAGGATAAAATATAGCCTTTTTCCAATTCCCAATCTTCTAGTGAGTAATTGTTAATCATTTCAACTTCACCTTCAACCAACTGGCATCGGCATGTTGCGCACACGCCTGCTTTACATGAATAAGGCATTTTGATATCAGCAGCTAAAGCTGCATCTAGTAGGGTTTTCTCGTCGCCTTGTTTTATTTCATAATGAGAAGTGACACCATCAATTGTTACTCTCACACCGCTGTCAAGTTTAGAGGTTTTTTGTTTGCTGGTAATGACTTGGCCTTCTGACAAAAATTGTTCCGAATGGATTAATGCTGAATTGACATTGTGGTTTTTCAATTCATTTGAAACTTCATCTATCATTCCTCCAGGTCCACAAAGGTAATACCCGCTAATATCAAGATGATTTAATTCATTTCTAAATATCTTTTTGACTTTAGGCGCATCAATTCTACCAGAATATAATTCAACATCGACTGGTTCTTGACTGAGAAAGTAACTCATGGATAAGCGATCTGGGTACTGGTCCTTAAGATCAGTTAATTGGCGTTTCAACAAGGTACTTTCTACTGTTGAGTTTCCATAATAGAGGTTAATGTGACTATTTGATTTGTTTAGTATTTCATAAATCATACCTAATACGGGCGTAATGCCACTTCCTGCAGCGAACAATGCATAGGTTTTGTCATTGGATGGATTGATAACAAAATGCCCTGTAGGTGCCATTACTTCGATGTCTTGTCCTATGGAATATTCAGTTTGTGCAGGGGCAGAAAATTGACCACCCTCTACTTTCTTTATCAGTACCTGTAAATCTTTTTCATCGGTTGGATTTAATATTGAGTAACTGCGTCGTATCTCCTCACCATTTACGATTTTCCTAACAGTCAAATGTTGGCCTGCTTGCCAGATAAATGATTCATGTAAATGATCAGGTATCTCCAATGTCCAAATAACCGCATCATTGGTTTCTTTTGTAATGTTTTTTAACTTAACTTTATGAAATTCGTACATATTATTTTCTTTGTTGTTATTAAGAACTCCGTAGGGGAGCACCTGTGTGTGCTCCCGCTTTCTTGGAGTTTATAATTTAATGGAAAAATGGGCGGACACATAGGTCCGCACCCTACATTTTTTAATGGCATTTGAAGTAATCAAATGGCTCTAAACAATCAGTGCACCTGTAAAGCGCTTTGCAGGCAGTTGATCCAAATTGGCTAATCAATTCTACCTGTTTACTCTCACATTGTGGGCACAGTATTTCCCCAGATTTACTCGGTGGCATAATCCCATATTCAAATAAAGCTTTTTTGCCTTTTTCAGTAATCCAATCAGTTGTCCATGCCGGTGATAATTGGGTTTCCACTCTAATATTGCTAGGCAAGCCCACTCTATGGCCTTCTTTTTTTAAAACATCTACAATGTCTTGTTCCATGACTTCCATAGCAGGACAACCTGAATAAGTGGGTGAAATAGTCACAATTATTTCGCTATCATTAACATCAATGTCTCTAATAACACCTAAGTCTTCTAATGACAATACAGGTATTTCAGGGTCTGTGACCTGTTTCAGTAATTCATAAACCTGTTGAACATTACCATTCACTGTTTGGATAGGCCCTTTGTAAAAACTGCATTTCACACAACATTAATCCCAAATACTCACTGTGGTGCCCTTTTCTTCCACCTGTGGCTTTCCAACCTTTTTGCGGAATTTCTAATGGTGTTGATGCAAGTAATGCATTGACATCTTTAAGCCATAACTGTTTGAGAACATTTGGATCTGCTGCAATACCTTGCTTGACCAATTCAGTCAAAGATTCTGTTTCTTCGAATAATTCATGGTGATAGTGCCACAATTTATCTAAAGATGCTTGTACACGTTGAAAACTTTCATCAGTGCCAAGTGCCATTCTCTTAATCCACAATTCACTTCTTTCCAGGTGATACACAACTTCTTTCAAAGATTTTGCAGCAATACCTGCTAACTTTTGATTGGTGCTTGTGGACAATGCTTGGTACAAATGAACATGATAAACATCCATAAAATATTGACGCAACATGGTTTGAGAATAATCTCCATTGGGTTGTTCTACCAATATCACATTCTTAAATTCATGCTGATCACGCATAAATGCCAAATCATCTGCAGTTTCATTGCCCTCTTTAAGTTCCGCGGCAAATTCTAATAACATTTTAGCTTGGCCAATAATATCCAAACAGGTATTGGTCAGAGCCAAATCTTCTTCTAAGAATGGACCTAATCCACACCATTCAGCCAATCTTTGGCCCAATATCAATGTATTGTCGGCCAGGTTTTGTACATAATCTTGCATCAGATGTTTTTAACCTCTTTATCAAATGGGTAAAAACTGGGGTGACGGTATATTTTATCCTCTGCAGGTGCAAAGTAAGCATCTTTATTGGTTGGGTTAGAAGATACTATCTGTGTCGAATCAACTACCCAAATACTTTCGCCCTCTTCTCTTCTGGTATACAAGTCACGTGCATTTTGCATCGCCATGTCTGCATCTGTTGCATGAACTGAACCAACGTGTTTGTGGCTAAGCCCTGATTTTGCTCGTAAAAACACTTCGAATAATTTCATTACGCTACTTCCTTTCTGTTATTTTGTTTTTCAGCATAAGCTGCTGCGGCTTCTCTGACCCAAGCACCATCATTGTGGGCTTTATTTCGAGCATCCATGCGTTGTTGATTACAAGGACCATTGCCTTTGATGACATCAAACAATTCGTCCCAAATGATTTCGCTGAAGTCATAATGACCAGTTTTATCATTATATTTCAGATTTTTATCAGGAATAGTTAATCCTAAATATTCAGCTTGTGGAACAGTTGCATCAATAAACTTTTGTCTTAAATCATCGTTACTAAAACGTTTAATTTTCCATTTCATTGATTGATCAGAATGGGTTGAATCTTTATCGCTGGGTCCAAACATCATCAATGATGGCCACCATGTTCTGTTTAATGCATCTTGAGCCATGGCTTTTTGTTTGGGTGTTCCTTGTGCCATTTTGATCATGATGTCATAACCTTGTCTTTGATGAAAACTTTCTTCCTTACAAACACGAACCATGGCACGAGAATATGGACCATACGAAGTCCTACATAATGCTACTTGATTCATAATTGCTGCACCATCAACC
Source organism: uncultured Alcanivoracaceae bacterium (assembly GCA_913061105.1). GTDB lineage: Bacteria > Pseudomonadota > Gammaproteobacteria > Xanthomonadales > Marinicellaceae > NORP309. The sequence continues at coordinate 5,676 of CAJXVJ010000202.1, forward strand.
AGCCAACCCACAGCACCGGCATCGGCCCAGTTTAATGTTGGATAATTAAAAATACTGGAATACTTGGCTTTTCCAGTTAATAAATCTTGGTACATTTTTTGAAAGGATTCACCCAAGGTCTCAGCTGCAGAATAAAGGTACAAACCATGTCCTGCTTCATCTTGAATCTTTGCCAATAAAATCAACTTTCTTTTCAGTGTTGGAGCACGTGTAACCCAATTGGCCTCGGGCAATTGTCCTACAATTTCAGAATGTGCATGTTGTGATATTTGACGTATCAATGTCTTACGATAAGCCTGTGGCATCCAATCACGTGGTTCGATTTTTTCTTCGTTATCAATTCTAACTTGAAAAGCATCGAGTAATTCTTGCGAATCTTCTCCAGCTTTTGAGTCTCTAAGACCTTGTGAATACATAGTTTTTACCCTTGTTTAAGTTTTTGTAACGCAAAGTACGCGAAGGAGGCGCAAAGTACGCAAAAATAAAATTATATTAGCCTATATTATAATTTATTGACTTGATGCTTATCAATGTTTTTATATTAACCTGATTAGTTATTTAATTATCGTTGGTATTTTCAATCAACATTGCCATGCCTTGTCCTACACCAATACATAAAGTACAAATCGCGTATTTGCCACCGGTTCTTTGTAATTGTTTTGCGGCTGTTAATACCAAACGAGCACCACTCATACCTAAAGGATGGCCTAATGCTATGGCGCCACCGTTTGGGTTGACACGTTTGTCATCATCAGCAAGTCCTAGTTCTCTAATCACAGCCAATGATTGTGAAGCAAAAGCTTCATTGAGTTCTATTACATCAATGTCATCGATACTCAAGTTAAACTTTTTTAATAATTTTTGAGTCGCTGGGGCTGGTCCAATGCCCATCACACGGGGTTCTACACCAACTGCTACTGTGCCTAATATTTTTGCCAGAGGTTTTAAGCCATGTTGTTTTATGGCGTTATCTGAAGCAATAATTAATGCACAGGCACCATCATTGACACCTGATGCATTGGCTGCTGTTACTGTTCCGTTTTCTTTTTTAAATGGTGTCCCTAATGTTGCCAATTTTTCTAAAGGTGTTTGCCTTGGGTGTTCGTCTTGACTGAATATTTTTGTATCGGCTTTTCTTTGTGGAATTGCAACTGTAACGATTTCATCATTAAAAAGACCATCTTCTTGCGCTTTAGCTGCTTTATTTTGACTATTGAAGGCAAATAAATCTTGATCTTGCCTGCTGATACTGTCTCTTATACACATCTCCGAGCCCACGAGACAGGCAGAAATCTC
>CAJXVJ010000203.1 GCA_913061105.1 uncultured Alcanivoracaceae bacterium
GCCTTGGTTAACATTTGCTTTTCATGGGCCAGCTGATGATCCGACCAAAGTAGACATGCAGGCTTTACAATTGTTATTACAAATTTATTTCGATTCTACTTCAGAAATTTATCAAGATTTAGTGATCAATAATCAATTGGTTGATTCTATGTTTGCCTATTCTCCTGAGAATAAAGACCCAGGTTTGATTTACCTTGCTGCCAGATTAACTAAACCAGAGAACTATTTAACTGTTAAACAAAAAATCATAGAAACAATAGTTAAAGCACGGACTGAAACTGTCGAAAATTCTAAACTTGATGACATTAAATCTGCTTCTCGTTATGGTTTTGCGACTTCGCTTGATAACTCGGCAACCATTGGAGCTATGATGGCAAGATATGTTCAAAGAGATCGAGATCCTGAATTAATCAACAATCAATTTGCAGCCTTACAAAAAGTGACTGCCAACGACCTTAAAATGGTTGCCAATAAATATTTAATTGATGAAGGCAGAATCTTAACTTCTCTGTCACACGATGAATCGGTTCCAAATCTAGATGAACCGTTTAGTTTGGAAGAAATGGTAACAAAGGCAAGTGTTAAGAAAGCAAGTGATTACCAAGTGCTTGATAAAAGAAATAAAAGTCCAATTATTGACATCAATTTTTTATTCAATACCGGTCCAGCTTATGAGGATTCAACTAAAAATGGTGTCGCTAAATTAACCGCATCAATGCTAAGTGAAGGTGGTTCAAAACTTCACTCATCAACTGAAATCCAAAAAATAATGTTTCCAATGGCGGCTTATTTGGGCTCTCAAGTTGATAAAGAAATGATGAGCTTTAGAGGCCGTGTTCATAAAGACAATGCTGAAGAATGGTTAAATTTAGTTATGGAAAGCCTATTGCAACCAGGATTTAGAGATGATGATTTTAAACGCATAAAACAACAACAAATCAATGCGATTAAGACAGATTTAAAAGGCAACAATGATGAAGAATTGGGCAAAGAAGTCATGTACCATAAAATTTATGCGAACCATCCCTATGAAACTCTGAATTTGGGTGATTTGTCAGAATTAGAAAGTATAACCATTGATGATGTAAAAGATTTCTATCAGCAGCAATTAACTCAGAAAAATTTAACCATAGGCGTTACAGGTGATTTATCTGATAAATTGTTTGAATCATTGAAACTCAATTTCACCAATAAACTGGCGAATGGTAAATCTCATGATAAAGATATTCCGAAGGCACCTGAATTAAGAGGCCATCCAGTAACAATAGTTGAAAAAGATACATTGGCAACAGCCGTTTCATTTGGTTTTCCAATTGATGTGAATAGATCACATAAAGATTGGGCTGCATTGTGGTTGGTGCGTTCTTACTTTGGAGAGCACCGCAATTCAAACAGTCATTTATATGATGAAATTCGAGCGAAACGCGGCATGAATTATGGTGATTATGCCTACATAGAATACTTTCCAAATGGCATGTACAGAACCAGTCCCAGTGCTAATTTAGGCCGCAGTTCGCAGATTTTCCAAGTTTGGATTAGACCATTAAGAAACAACAACGATGCGCATTTTGCAACCCGTGTGGCCATGTACGAATTGCACCATTTGATTGAACATGGTTTAACCCAAGATCAATTTGAAAGTACCAGAAATTTTTTAGTTAAATACGCTGGATTATTGGTAAAAAGCCAAGACAGAATATTAAATTATGCATTAGACAGTGAATATTATGGAATTGAAGAATTTACCCAACATGTTAAAAACAGTTTGTCTGAGTTAACTTTAGAGCAAGTAAATAAAGTGATAACTGAAAACCTCCAAGAAGAAAACATTCAGTTTGCTTTTATCACTAAAGATGCTGAAGACATGAGAAAGAGACTGGTCGATGAACAAGTATCACCGATGAAATACAATTCAGAAAAATCTGAAGAACTATTGAAGAAAGATTCGTTTTTACAAAGCTATCCTCTTAATATTGATCAGAAAAATGTTGAAGTCATTTCTGTTGATAAGGTTTTTGATTGAGGTTGTAATAGTAATTAATTGAATATAATGACTTTTGGACTATTTTCATTTGTCCAATAGTCATTATAATTATTATAAGTTTAGGCGATTATAAGTAATTTAGAACTCTATTTCTTACTCTCTCTCTCACTAAGTTCTTATAATCGTTTAAACACCTTTCTTTTATCAAAAGCTTTATGTAACTCTTCTTATTAATAGAGATGCCCTTAGTATTACATTTATGCTAAACTCTTCAGTATTACAAACTACTCTCAAATAAATATATGAAATATGATTATGACTTAATCGTAATTGGTGCAGGCTCTGGTGGTGTTAGGTCGGCCAGAATTGCATCCGGTTATGGAAAAAAAGTTGCAATATTTGAATACGCTGAAGTTGGTGGGACTTGTGTCATAAGGGGTTGTGTTCCTAAAAAACTATTGGTCTATGCATCAAATTTTGTAAAAACCATAAAATCTGCTTCAGCCTTCGGATGGGACATGTCCAATTCGACTTTTAATTGGAAACAATTGATTAAAAATAAAGACGCAGAAATTAACAGATTAAATGCCATCTACTTAAAGCTACTAGAAAATTCTGGTGTTGAATTAATTCAACACCATGCCAGTTTAATTGACGATAATACAATCGTGGCAAATGGCAAACAGTACACAGCTGAAAGAATACTTATTGCCACCGGCAGTACTCCATTTTTTCCTCAAATCAAGGGTATTGAATATGCCATCAGCTCAAATGAAGCATTGTCTTTAGAGCAATTACCAAAACAAATGACCATTATGGGCGCGGGATATATTGCCGTTGAATTTGCCTGTATTTTCAATGCATTAGGTGTCAAAGTCAATTTGCTTTATCGTGGTGATAAAATTTTAAGGGGCTTTGATTTAGATGTGCGAAATTTTGCACAAGACGCCTATGCTAAAAATGGCATAAATGTGGTTCTGAATACCAATATAACTGAAATTAATAAGGACAATGGTAAATTAAATCTGACATTGGATTCAGGAAATAATCTTGTAGATCAGGATGTAGTTCTTTGTGCCACAGGCAGAGTGGCCAATACTGAAGGCTTAGGTCTAGATAACGTAGATGTTAATCTAAAACCCAATGGTCAATTATCAGTGGATAACAATCAAAATTGTGGGCCTGATTCTATCTTTGCTGTTGGTGATGTTTGTAATTCAGATAACCTGACACCGGTGGCTATAAAAGAAGGACATTTATTAATGGACAGATTGTATGGCGATGCAGATATGTTTCCAGAATACGATTACTTGCCCAGTACCGTATTTTCACAACCTGAAATTTCATCTTGTGGTTATACAGAAGAACAAGCCAAGGACAAGTTTGGTGAACTGCAAATTTATAAAAGCACCTTCAGGGCCATGAAATATGCAATGACAGACATACAAGACCAAACATTCATGAAGTTAATCGTACAAAAAGAAACAGATTTGGTCGTTGGTTGTCATATTGCAGGTGTTGATTCTGGTGAGATTGTTCAAGGATTTGCAGTGGCGATAAAGCAAGGCATTACAAAAGAAAAACTCAACAAATGTATAGGTATTCATCCTACATCAGCTGAAGAGTTAGTTACCATGAGATAAATTATGAAAAAATTAATGATAATTGGCATTTTAATTACTCAGTTATTTACCCAATACTGTTTAGCTGAAACTTGGCAAAATGATGTGACCAATTGGAGAACGGATAGGGTTGCCAATTTAACAAAACCCTTTGGATGGTTAAGTTTAATTGGTATGGAATGGTTACATAAAGGAAAAAATAGCATCGGTTCTGCTAAAGATAACAGCATTGTTTTGCCACATGGACCTGATTATATTGGTTCATTTATGTTAAATCAGGATGGAATCGTATTTGTTCCCAATAAAGGCATTGAGATCACGGCCAATGACACAATCATAAATTCATCTGTACCGGTTATGATGGATACATCTGATGAAGCCACAATATTTAAAGTTGATACATTTTTGTTCTATGTTATTGAGCGAGGTAAACCAGCATTGCGGATTAAAGATTCATCTGCACAAGATATTAAGGGTTTCTCCGGAATAGATTATTTTCCATTATCAGCTGACTATGTTGTCGAAGCAAAATTTATTCCCTATGAGCCGGTAAAGACCATGGAGATCATCAATGTGTTAGGCTTATTAAGTAAAGAAACAGCATTGGGTCAACTCAGTTTTGATATTAAAGGTGAAAACTACAAGTTAGATGTAATGGATTCAGATGATGATTACTATGTTATTTTTGCTGATAAAACCAGTGGCCGAACAACATATGGTCCTGGTCGATTTATTTATGTCCCAAAACCCATTGCCAATAACCTAACAACTATAAATTTTCATAAAGCCTATAATCCTCCATGTGCTTTTTCAGATTATTCAACTTGTCCATTGCCACCGCCTCAAAACCGAATTCCGGTCTATATTGATGCTGGTGAAAAAAAATACAAAAGATAAAACAATGAGAGCATTGAACCGTGATGCAATGCTCTCAACAAAAAAACTGCCTGCATTAACCTTATGACTAATGGCCTATTGGAATTTAGTCAATACTCATATAAAATCAATCGATTTTTTAACTCAAACATAGGAATATTAACATGAAGAAGCCAATATTGCTGATTTCAATGGCACTTGTCTTGGCCAGTTGTGGATCAGAGCAGGGTCAGACAGACACTGTAAAAGAAACAACCAGCCCAACTGATAGTACACAAGCTGTCGAAAAACAACCAAAAGTTGCTGAACCTGAAAAAGCTAAATTAACTTCTGGTGTTGATTTACAGTATATTGACAAAGCAGTGCGCCCACAAGATGATTTTTACCGCTATGTAAATGGCAAATGGTTGAACGAATATGTAATACCAGCTGACAAATCAAGATTTGGTGCATTCAATGCCTTACGTGATAAGAGTGAAAAAGATGTCAAAACAATCATTGACACTTTAGCTGGTAACACTTATGAAAAAGATACCGATGAACAAAAAGTCAGTGATCTATACAACAGCTACATGGATGTTGAAAGCATTGAAAAAGCTGGAACAGCAGTATTAAATGATGATTTGGCCAAGATTAATGCCATTGAGAGCTATGATGATTTATCGGCTTATATGTCTTATGCTGATATGTTTACAGATTCACCAATGGGATTGTATGTCTATATTGATTTAAAAGATTCAAACAAACACATTACTTATGTTGCTCAATCAGGATTGGGTCTTCCAGAAAAAGATTATTATTTTAATGAAGATGAAAAATTCAAAAACATTCGTGCAAAATACTTAACATTGGTTGAAAACATGTTCACATTAGCTGAGTTTAAAAACCCAGCACAAGCAGCTCAAACTGTTATGGCTATAGAAACTAAGATAGCTGATGGTCACTGGTCAAATGTTCAAAACAGAGACACAGAAAAAACTTACAACTTAAAAAGTTACGATGAATTTAAGGCCTTAATGCCAGATTTAAACATCGATGCTTGGATGTCAGGGACCACATTAAGTGGTGTTGAACAAGTTGTTGTGAATCAGCCAGATTACTTAGAAAAGCTGAATACGTTAGTCACTGAAACATCTATCGATGATTGGAAAACCTATTATACTTGGAAATTACTAGACAGCAGTGCCAGTTATTTACCAAAGAAATTTGATGATGAAAACTTTAAGTTTTATGGAACTGTATTATCAGGAACTACAGAACAAAAAGACCGTTGGAAACGTGGCATATCTACAGTTAATGGTAGTATTGGTGAATTAGTTGGTAAGGTGTATATAAAATCATACTTTCCACCAGATGCGAAGAAAAGAATGGATAATATGATTGAAAACCTTCGCAAAGCTTATGGAGAAAGCATAAAAGAATTAGATTGGATGAGTGAAGAAACCAAAGTAAAAGCCCTTGATAAATTAAGTAAGTTTGATCCAAAAATTGGCTATCCTTCAGTATGGAAAGATTACAGTGCTTTACATATCACCAAAGACTCTTTGGTTACAAATATGAGAGAAGTTCAAAAATGGGGCATAGCTGATAACAGAAATAGATTGGGACAACCAATAAACAGAACTGAATGGGCCATGAATCCACAAACTGTTAATGCTTATTACAACCCCGTTAAAAATGAAATTGTATTCCCTGCTGGTATCCTACAACCTCCATTTTTCAATTTAGCCGCTGATGATGCAGTCAACTATGGTGGTATTGGAGCAGTTATTGGACATGAAATGGGTCATGGTTTTGATGACCAAGGATCACAATTTGATGGTGATGGTAACTTAAAGAGTTGGTGGACTGATGAAGATTTAGCTAAATTTAAAGAGAAATCTGGTATGTTGGTTGATCAATACAATGGTTTTACTGTTCTTGATGGTACTGCTAATGTTAACGGTGAATTAACACAAGGTGAAAACATTGGTGACTTAAGTGGTTTAACCATTGCTTATAGGGCTTATAAAAATGCTTATCCAGAGAATGTTGAAATTGATGGGTTGAGTTCTGACGAAAGGTTCTTTTTTGGTTGGGCTCAAATCTGGCGTGGAAAAATGAGAGATGAAGCGATGCTTTCTCAAGTGGCCACAAATCCACATTCACCTGCTGAATTTAGAGGCAATGGACCATTAAGAAATTTCCCTCCATTTTTAGAGTTATTTGAAGTCAAAGAAGGCGATAAAATGTTTTTACCAGAAGATAAACGCGTTAAAATTTGGTAATAATTAGCACACATATGTGTATTAAAAAGGCTGTTATAGAAATATAGTGGCCTTTTTTTATGGCATTGATAAAAACAGTTGATAGGATACGCAAGCGTATGGTTGTACATTTGTGTACGTATAATAAATGTGTTAAATAACAATAGGTCTGTCTCTTATACACATCTCCGAGCCCACGAGACAGGCAGAAATCTC
>CAJXVJ010000204.1 GCA_913061105.1 uncultured Alcanivoracaceae bacterium
TCTACACAGAGTAGATCGTCGGCAGCGTCAGATGTGTATAAGAGACAGGTATGATTGTTATGAAAAAAGAGGTTAAGTTTGAAACACGAGCGATTCATTATGGTTATGATCCAAAACAATTTCATGGGGCTTTAAATCCTCCGATTTACATGACGTCTACTTTTGCATTTGAAAGCGTTCAACAAGGTTCGCAAGCTTTTGAAGGAGAAAACAGTCATTATATATATAGTCGACTTGGAACTCCGACCCAAGCTTTATTAGAACAAAGAATGGCTAACCTTGAAGGAGCTGAGGCGGCTTTAGCAACGGCATCTGGGATGGGCGCCATTACCTCTACATTTTGGTCTTTGATTGCTCCAGGAGATGAGGTTATTGTTGATGCGACATTATATGGCTGTACTTTTAGCTTTTTAGAACACGGACTGAAAAAATTTGGCGTTAATGTGGTTTATTGTGATTTGACAAATCCTGAAAATTTATTATCCGTCTTGTCAGAAAAAACAAAGATTGTTTATGCAGAGTCGCCGGCTAATCCCAATATGCGAATTATAGATATTCGAGCATTGGCCATTATTTGTCGAAATTATGAAACAAAACTAATGATAGATAATACATATTGTACGCCTTATTTACAGCGCCCTATTGAACTGGGAGCTGATATTGTCGTTCATTCAGCAACAAAATACTTGGGAGGTCACGGAGACTTAATTGCAGGTTTGGTTGTTTCAGATGCTGCAACCATTGAACAAATACGCTATTTTGGATTAAAGGACATGACAGGCTCGGTCATTTCAGCAATGGACATTGCGTTGATATTGAGGGGCTTAAAGACTTTGCATGTAAGAATGGACAGACATTGTAGCAATGCCATAATAGTAGCTAAATACCTTGATTCTCATCACATGGTTAAGGTTGTGCATTACCCAGGGTTGAAAAAGTCCCCTCAATTTGAATTGGCTGCTAGGCAAATGTCACAACCTGGGGGAATGATTGCCTTTGAATTGAAAGGAGGAAAGAAAGAGGGTGAAAAATTTGTTAATCAATTGAAACTTATCCTCTGTGCAGTGAGTTTAGGTGACACAGAAACATTGATACAGCATCCAGCTTCAATGACACATTCTACTTATACCGAAGAAGAGTTAAAAGAGCATTTAATTGAGCCTGGTTTACTAAGACTATCTGTTGGGTTAGAAGATGTGGAGGATATTGTTGCTGATTTAGATCAGGCGCTAGAAAAGTTATCAAACAAACTTGTTATGATAAAAAATTGTGCAGCCCAATAGAAAAATTTATTTGAATCTTTATAATATCAGGCCATAAATAACGACAATATTAAAAAAAAGCTTGCAAACAGAAAGAATTCTGATATTGTTCGGTTCTAATTTAATATTATCAAGGGCTTATAATGAAAAAAACAACTATAATTTCAGGATTGTTGCTATCAACACTTCTAAACGCACAATCATTTTCTCCAGATCCAAATGCAGGTACTGTTGACATCGATACAGGTTTTATATTTGGTGGTGAAACTGTACTAGTATCTGATCCTTCAGATGTAGCAACGGTATCTCCAGGATCTGTAGCTTGTAGTGCAGATGGCTTACATGCTGATAACTCTTATTGGAGAAGTTTTGATTTAGTTGGTTTAGGTGAAATTAACATCACTTCTATAGATATAGGTGTTGAAAATGCTACTAGTGGAACAGGTGGTACTCAACCAATTATTATTAGAGTTCACAGAATCGCAAATGGTGATGATTTACCAGGTGCAGCTTTAACATTGGTAACTGAATCGGTAACTACTGTTGCAGATTTACTAGGTGGAGTAGCAAACTTCCCTATTTCTGCTAATTTAGATGCAGCTACTGATGATTTGGTTATTGAAATTAATACACCAGATGGTCAAGATGCAGGACATGCATTTTTTATTGGTTCAAATGATTCAGTACAAAACAGAGACTTATACTTATCAGCTGCTGACTGTGGTATTGATTCTCCAACAAGTGTTGCGGACATAGGTTTCCCAGATATGCATGGTATTATCGTTGTCAATGGTTTCGGTAATGTACCAGTTGAGTTGATGAATTTCTCTATCGATTAATTCTTTCAATTATACTAAGCGCTGAGTAGTGCTTTTGTATTATAATTAAAAACCACTTTTGTATGCATTTCAAAAGTGGTTTTTTTTTATCGTAAGGGTTTGTTAAAATTAAGTTAATTCTGCTGTGAATCAATAATAATCTTTATTTTATTAACAGTTATTTTGAAATTTTGGTTAAACATCTGTAAAATCGTTCGGCTATGCATGCGTACTTTGCTGGCTTCTAATTGGGATTTACAGATTAACACCAATAATCCTTCTCTAAGATTGGCAATGGCACACAGGCCTCTTAACTGCAAAGGTAGTTTGGTCTGAAATTTTCGATTTAATTCTCGTAAATAAGCCGCTTTCTTTAATAATCGAGGAAGAGACTCTTCTGAATTAAAGCAGTGACTGATAGGGGTGAGGCCAGATTTATTACGCATGGTAATATTGTCGACACAGACAAGCAAAAAGGCAAGTAAAATAAATGAAAAATATAATAGTTTTAAATCAAACAAAATCAGGAACGAGTAGTTATCACTTGTCTGATGAGAAAATCCGTAAAAAAATAATAACTGTATTGGCTTTCTCTGTAATAGCCATTATGTTATTGGGTGTGGGAACAGGTTATCTTTTGTTTAACAACGATAGAAAAGTAGATTTAGAATTACAAAAGATACAGCTCATAGTTGATAAAAAAGTTAATGATGTCAATAAATTTAAAACAGATGTAAACAGAGACCTGGATTCTTTGGCCAAGCAAATAGGTGGATTATTTGCACAGAGCCTTAGGTTAAATGCTTTAGGTAACAGATTAACAGAAGTCGCTAAAATGGAAGAAGCGGAGTTTGATTTTAGTAAAGAACCAGGTATTGGTGGCGCAGGCTTAGATCTAATAGAAAAGGAAAACACACCACAGGATTTATATTCTAGTCTGTATTCAATAAAAGCAAACTTTCAACAGCAAGAAGAGCAATTGAACTTACTGAGTGAATTACTCAATGAAAAAAACTTAGATCAGCAAATTAAACCATCAGGAAAACCAATCCGCAAAGGTTGGATTTCATCAAGTTATGGTGGTAGAGTTGATCCTTTTACTGGTAAACAAGCGTTTCATTCAGGGCTTGATTATTCTGGAAAACATGGATCAATCATACAAGCTGTAGCAGAAGGAGTTGTTATTTGGTCCGGTAACCGTGGCAATTATGGAAAAATGATTGAAATTGATCACGGCTCAGGATATGTCACCAGATACGCTCACTTAAGCAAACTCAATGTAAAAATTGGTGAAAAAATTAAAAAAGCCCAAGCCATAGGTGTCATGGGTAAAACTGGAAGAGCCACATCTGAACATTTACATTTTGAAGTTTTGAAAAAAGGCCACAAAGTCAATCCATGGCCATTTATAGCTAAAAAATAATAGCTGGAACTTGAAATTGAAAAAATTGTAACCAATTACACTATCAATAAATACCTAAAAATAATGGTCACAATGGCCCGCGAGAAACAATCATCATGATTTTAAATTCACTTTTTACAAAACTGTTTGGTAGCCGAAATCAAAGACACATAAAACAACTTTATAAGACAGTTGATCAAATTGATGCACTAGAACCAAAATACCAAGAAATGCGTGATGGTGATCTACAGAATCAAACCCAAATATTAAAAGACCGACTTGCAGGAGGTGAATCTCTTGACAACATATTAATCGATGCATTTGCAATTGTGAGGGAAGCCTCGGTAAGGGTTATGGAAATGCGCCATTACCGACAACAAATGATAGGTGGTATGGTGTTGCATAATGGTAAAATATCAGAAATGCGAACTGGTGAAGGTAAAACATTGGTTGGTACATTGCCTGCTTATCTTAACGCCCTTACTGGTAAAGGCGTACACATTGTTACTGTTAATGATTACCTGGCCAGTCGTGATGCAAAATGGATGGAGCCTTTGTTCAACTTCTTAGGTATGTCAGTTGGTGTTGTAGTGCCCGATATGAATCAAGAAGAGAAGCGAGCCGCTTATGCCGCAGATATTACTTATGGAACAAACAATGAATATGGGTTTGATTATTTAAGGGACAACATGGCATTTACTCTTGATGAAAAAGTACAAAGAGAACCCAATTTTGCCATCATAGATGAAGTTGATTCAATATTAATTGATGAAGCACGAACACCATTAATAATTTCTGGGCAGACAGATGATTCTCCAGAATTATACCACCGCATCAATCGCATAACACCATCTTTGAAAGCTTCAGAAACAAAGTCTGCTGATGTTGAAGTTGGTATGAAGGCTATGATAGCTCAAGCTAAGGACGAAGCATCTAAAGAGCCGGATGGTGATTTCACCATCGATGAAAAAAGTAAACAAATCCATCTAACTGAGCAAGGCATGGAAAATGTCGAAAAGCTATGTGTTCAAGATGGTCTAATTAAGGAAGGTGAATCTTTATATGATTCAAAGCATTTACAATTAATGCACCACATTAATGCAGCTTTAAGGGCTCAGAATTTATACCAAAAAGATGTAGATTATATTGTTGATAATGGTGAAATAGTCATTGTTGATGAATTTACTGGTAGAACATTATCTGGCAGACGTTGGGGTGAAGGGCTCCATCAAGCAGTAGAAGCAAAAGAAAATGTAACCGTTCAGAAAGAAAACCAAACAATGGCTTCGGTAACATTCCAAAACTATTTCAGATTATATCCAACATTATCAGGTATGACTGGTACTGCAGATACAGAAGCCTACGAGTTTCACACCATATATGGATTAGAAGTGGTTGTCGTGCCTACTCATAAACCAATGGTAAGAGATGATCAAGGTGATTTAGTTTTTTTAACCATGGAAGGAAAATTCAACGCGATTGTTGAAGACATAAAAGACAGTTATGCACGAAAACAACCTGTTTTAGTTGGTACAGCTTCTATTGAAGTATCAGAATTAATATCAAAACAACTAAAGCAACAAAAAATCCCTCATAATGTTTTAAATGCAAAGCAACATGAAAAAGAAGCTTTGATTGTTGCAACAGCAGGTAAACCTGGGTCTATTACGATAGCAACCAATATGGCTGGTCGTGGAACTGACATTGTTTTGGGTGGAAATTTAGAAATTGAATTGGCCAATTTAGGTGAGGAGATTTCAGAAGATAAAAAACAGCAAGCCAGAGACAATTGGCAATCTGTACATGAAGGTGTACTAAACAATGGTGGATTAAGGATAATAGGTACTGAAAGACACGAGTCGAGACGAATAGATAACCAATTACGTGGACGTGCAGGTCGTCAAGGTGACCCTGGTTCATCACGTTTTTATATATCTTTAGAAGATAACTTGATGCGAATTTTTGGTGGAAACATTGCAAACACCATGCGTAAATTCGGTATGGCAGAAGACGAATCTATAGAACACAAATGGATATCTAGAACCATTGAAAGCGCACAAAGAAAAGTTGAATCACATAACTTTGATATAAGAAAAAGCTTATTGGAATACGATGATGTAGCCAATGACCAAAGATTGGTGATTTATCAACAACGCATTGATTTATTAGAGTCTGAGGAAATCAAAGATTTTGCTTCAGCAATCCGTGAAGAAGTTTTTGAAGACGTTATTCGTTCTTATATTCCAATTGAAACAATTGAAGAACAATGGCAGATTCAAAATTTAGAAATTGCACTAAAATCAGATTATGGAATTGATATAAACATTCAACGTTGGTTGACCAATGATGAAGACATGCATGAACATCAATTAGTAGACAAAATTCATAAAAATGTAGAAAGATTTTATCGTGAAAAGGAAGCCATGACCGGTTCTGAAACCATGCGCCATTTTGAAAAAGCCGTGTATTTAAATGTTTTAGACCAATTGTGGAAAGAACATTTATTAGGAATGGATCATTTGCGTCAAGGCATTGGTCTACGTGGTTATGCACAAAAACAACCGATTCAAGAGTACAAAAAAGAATCATTTGAAATGTTCACTACCATGTTAGAAAGAATCAAAGGTGAAGTCATCAAAATCATCGCTAGGGTTAAAATCAATAACGATGATGTCAATGAAATGGAACAACACGAACAACAAAACTTAGAATACCAACACGATAAAGCCAACAATCCTACTCAACCAAAACAGAAGGAAGCTGTGCCTAAACAAGTGGAAACATTTGTACGCGATGGTAAAAAAGTGGGCCGTAATGAATCTTGTCCTTGTGGGTCAGGTAAAAAATACAAACAGTGTCACGGAAAAATCACATAGTATTTTGACATGTCAAAACCGTTAAATGTTGTGGCCTTGGTGCTGGAAAATCATCAAGGTGAAATTCTTGTTGCCAAACGTGCTGATCATAAACACTTGGGAGGCATGTGGGAATTTCCAGGCGGAAAAGTCGAAGCAGGTGAAACCCAATTTACAGCCCTTAAGCGTGAAATCAAAGAAGAAATTGATTTTGAATTAACCACCGCAACACCATTGATCACAACTAAACATGTTTATGATTCATTCACATTAAGTCTAGATGTGTGGTATCACAAAACCAACAACCCTCAGATTAATGCCAACGAGCAACAACCCTTAAAATGGGTTCACAAATCAAAACTGAGTTCATTAGAATTGCCTGAAGCAGACGCTCCCATTGTTAAAGCAATATTAAATCTATATAAAGATTAAGACTCAACTAAATCAATGCAAAGTCTTGAAATGCGCTAAATCCTAGATCTGTCTCTTATACACATCTGACGCTGCCGACGATCTACTCTGTGTAG
>CAJXVJ010000205.1 GCA_913061105.1 uncultured Alcanivoracaceae bacterium
AGATCGTCGGCAGCGTCAGATGTGTATAAGAGACAGTTATATGGGAGAGATATATTAATTATGAACATATTCCGTAACATCATATTCATCGCAATAGGATTAATTATTGCATCAACATTAATTCAACACACAAATATTACCGCGAACAGTATTTTAATTGCTGGTGCTGCTTTATTCGCATTATCATTATTGGCTTCAATTATTGCATACAATTCAGCCAATCAACCAACCTCATCAAAAACCAAAAGAAAACCTGCCAAAGTTAAATCAGGTAACACAGTAAATGGCACGGTTAAATGGTTTAATAAAACCAAAGGCTTTGGGTTTATTACTCAATCAAATGGAGACGATGTATTTGTGCATCAAACCTCAATTACTTCAAAACCTAGCATTTTACGTGAAGGCCAATCAGTCACTATGTCCGTTGTGAAAGATGCCAAAGGCCCACAGGCCGAGAATGTAAAAGTCGCTTAGTTGGATTTTCTTCTTATATTAAAAAGGGCTTCATACTGAAGTCCTTTTTGAATTTTGAAATATAATTTTTATTTCTTTTTACCTTTTCTTCGATTTTTTCTGGCTTCTTTTTTAGCAGCACGTATTTCCTCAAGTGCTATGGCTTCGATCTTTTCTTTTTCTACTTCTTGAGGTAATTCCAAACAAATCCCACCTAGATTACCATCTCGGTATTCGTGTATGACAATACTAGATACTTTATGAAGGTCCAACATTTTTCGTGATTTTATACAACCACGTTTTGCCCCAATTTGTTCTAAAATAGTGTATTCATCCTCCCCTAATTCTTCAATTTGAAACCTTTTTTGCAGAACATCAGGGTAGGATTTCATTAAATAACCAATTAAATAAAAAGCAATGTCTTCATGACTCATGGCCGTTTCTTTAATCGCTCCAGTTATGGCCAATCTCAATGCCCAATTCTCATGACCTATACGTGGCCATAACATGCCGGGAGTATCGAAAAAAGTAATATCATCTGATATTTTTATGCGTTGTTGGCCTTTGGTTACAGCAGGTTCGTTGCCAGTTTTAGCCACATTGCGTTCAGCTAAAATATTAATAATAGTTGATTTACCGACATTAGGTATGCCCATTATCATGGCGATAATAAATTGATGGTCTCCTTTATTTGGTATCATCTTACGACACATATCCAAAATACTTTTTATTTTTTCAGGTTGCTTAGTGGTTAATGCCAAGGTTTTTATGTTTTCATTTTGCTCAAGGTGCGTTTGCCATTGTTCAACTACTTTAGCATCTGCGAGATCGGCTTTATTGAGAACTTTTATGGATGGTTTTTTTGTGGCAAATTCCATGAGTAGTGGATTTTGACTACTATAAGGAATACGGGCATCTAAAATTTCTATGACCACATCAATTTCAGGCAGGCGCTCTTTAATCTCTTTGCCTGCTTTGTACATGTGTCCTGGGTACCACTGAATGGCCATAACCTATCTCAATAAGAATTATTGTGCAGATTTTAAACTTTATTGCCCTTCAAAGCCATCTTTAAATATTTGCTCGCTCTGAATAAAGACCCTGACTGCATCATCAATTGATGAAGCTGCTAAAATATCTAATAATCCGTCATTATCCAAATCACTTGCAAAAACTGATAGAGCTCCCAATGCATTATCAAATATTTTTTCTGTTAGAAAAACACCTGAACCATTATTTCTATGTAATCTAATACTTGAATCATTACCTGAAGCAGATAAAATATCCAGATCACCATCATTATCTGTGTCTTTTAAATCAACAGAATGTGCTCCTTGAGCATTGTTAAAAACAACATGGGTAATAAACTGAAAATTGCCTTCATTTTCAAACCATCGAATGCTGTTATCTTGTTTTGAGGCTGCTATAACATCGATATCTCCATCATTGTCCATATCAGCTGATCTCACATAATAAGCTTGTGCTGCATCATCAAACAATACGTGTTTTGTAAAACTGTTGTTACCATTGTTCTCATAAATCTCGATAGCATTGCCAAAATAGGTTGCAACCAAAACATCAGTATTACCATCACCATTTAAATCATTTGCATGTACAGAAATAGCACCATCAGCAGTATTGGTAATCAGATGGGGTACATATGAATTGTTCACTTCTTCAAACCAACGCACTGAATCATCTAAACTCGACGCCCCAATAATATCTAAAATGTTATCATTGTTAATATCTGCAAAATAGACTCCTGATGCATTATTGGCATTATCAAATACAGCAGTAGAGGTAAATATTCCACTCCCATTGTTTTTATGTAACCAAAAAGTATCGTCCCAAGCCCCGCTTGAAATGACATCAAAATCACCATCATTATCTATATCAAAACTTGCTACAGAACGAGCGCCATCTACATTATTATGAATGACATGTTCAATATAGTCACCCCCTGTATTTTCTAACCATCGGACTGTATCGTCGTTACTTGAAGAGTTAATAATATCTTCATCTCCATCATTATCTAAATCTTTGGTAATAATTGAATTTGAACTTTCCGATATTTGAGAGTAAGCAATGGTGTCTTCAAACCCTAAGAAATTATTCTTAAATATGTGTATTTTTTTATCGAAAAAAGTCTCACTAATAATATCTAAACTACCATTATTGTTCATATCACTGATTTCAACCGATATCAAACCATCCAAATCATTTGAGATGATATGCTCTGTAAATTGCTGTGATCCATTATTCTTATACAACCTTAAAAACCCATCAACAGTAGAATTACCAACAATATCTATATCTCCGTCATTATCAATGTCTGCTGCTTTAACTTCACGGGCACCATTGGCAACATACGGGATCTCATGGTGAGTAAATTCTCCATCGATATTTTCATGCCAACGGTAAATGTCATCATCGAATGATGCCGACACAATATCCAAGTCAAGATCACCATCGATATCAACCAAACTAACAGATCGGACGCTGAGGGCCGTATCCATAATTGTAGATTTTTGAAAGTCTGCATTGCCATTATTTTCGAAAACATTGATTTTATTGTCAGAACTTGAGGCCACCACAAAATCAATTAAACCATCATTATTTATGTCATCACTGACAATTTTCCTTATGCCTTTAACCCTACGAAAAATGATTTCTTGGTTAAATTGTCCATTGCCATCTTGTAGATGCATGTAGATATTATTGTCTTCAAACGAGCCAGAAACAATATCGAGCAATCCATCTTGATTAAAATCATTTACAGTAAATGACACAACTATGTTTACAGAACTAGTGACAGTATGTTCAATCCAATCTTGACTTTGGGTGTTTTCGAACCACCTTATCGTACTGTCATCAATTGATGAAACCAAAACATCCATGTCATTATCGTTGTCCATATCTGCTACTTGTAATCCATAGGCTCCGATGGCTTGTGTATAAATATAATGTTCATTAAAACTACCATTTTGCGTATTTTCATACCACCGAACATGGCCATCATTGATTGAAATTGCAACCAAATCGTTCCAACCATCATCATTCAAATCTGCTGCAACAACATCAATAGGTCCATCCATTGAAGGCCCCAATAAATCGCTTTTAGACCATTTTGGCGTTGTATTAGCAAAGCAAATGTTGATTAAAAATATTTGCAAGAGTATTAAATATTTATTCATAAAAAAGGTTAAATGTCTCATATATACTATTTATGACCTTATTATAGGCAAATTTTAGTCAAATAATATCGGTTAATTTCACACTAATGATAAAATAAGTGGTTATTTTACAGCTTTTACAAGATTCTAATATGAATTTCGATCAAAAATACGATGTCATTGTAGTAGGTGGCGGACACGCAGGTACTGAAGCAGCATTAGCAGCTGCACGCATGGGTGCCTCTACTCTGTTATTAACCCACAATATTGAAACCATTGGTCAAATGAGCTGCAATCCAGCCATTGGTGGCATTGGTAAAGGACATTTAGTCAAAGAAATTGACGCTATGGGTGGCATCATGGCAAGAGCCACAGACCATGCTGGCATTCAATGGCGCACTCTCAATTCTCGCAAAGGCCCTGCTGTTCGTGCAACACGTGCTCAGTGTGACCGCACATTATATAAGAACTATGTTCGTAAAGTTGTAGAAAACCAAGAGAATTTACAAATTTTTCAACAAGGTGTTGATGACTTAATAATCGAAGATGGAAAAGTAACTGCCTGTGTCACTCAAATGGGTTTGGTATTTCAAGCAAAAACTGTCGTATTAACTGTAGGCACTTTCTTGGATGGCAAAATTCATATTGGATTATCTAACCACCAAGGCGGTAGAGCTGGTGACCCACCGGCTAAAGCTTTGGCAATTAAGTTACGTGAACTGCCTTTCAATGTAGGCCGACTTAAAACCGGAACACCTGCCCGCATTGATGGAAACACTGTTGATTTTAGCGTTATGGAAGAACAACCTGGTGATGAAAAGGTTCCTGTTTTTTCATACTTAGGAAGTTTGGATGACCATCCTAAGCAAATATCTTGTTATATTACGCATACCAATACACAAACACATGATTTTATCCGATCAGGCCTAGACCGATCACCCATGTATACAGGTGAAATTGATGGCACTGGTCCGAGGTACTGCCCATCAATTGAAGACAAAATCATGCGTTTTGCTGACAAAGATTCACACCAAATCTTTGTAGAACCAGAGGGATTAGAAACAACAGAACTTTATCCAAATGGTATATCAACCAGCTTGCCATTTGATGTTCAACTCGATTTCATTCGTTCTATTAAAGGCTTCGAAAATGCACACATTACCAGACCAGGTTATGCAATAGAATACGATTATTTTGATCCCCGGGGACTCAAGGACTCACTAGAAACAAAATACGTTGAAAACCTGTTTTTTGCCGGTCAAATCAATGGCACTACAGGGTATGAAGAAGCAGGCGCCCAAGGCTTAATTGCAGGGATGAATGCTGCCCTAACTACTCAAAACAAACCAACTTGGAGCCCTGCCCGTTCAGAAGCTTATATGGGCGTTTTAATTGATGACTTAATTACAAAGGGCACCAATGAACCCTATCGAATGTTCACATCTCGTGCAGAATACCGTTTATTGCTAAGAGAAGACAACGCAGACATGCGTTTAACACCAAAAGCCCGTGAATTAGGCTTAGTTGATGATGACCGTTGGGAAATATTTGGATTGAAAAAGCATGCTGTAGAAAATGAACTAAATCACCTACAATCAGTTTGGCTATCACCGAACAATGAGCTAGGCAAAGCATTTATGCAGCAATACAATGAAATACCGATGACCAAAGAAGTCAGTGCCTATGACTTGTTACGCCGACCAGAAATCAAATATGACATGCTCAATAGCATTGATGGACTAACGACTGGTTTAACTGATGAAAAAGTTATAGAACAATTAGAAATTCATGCACAATATTCTGGCTATATGGAAAGACAAATGCTGGAAATTGAAAAGTCAAAAGCACAAGAGCACAAGGAAATCCCTCAACTTTTCGACTATCAAACAGTAACAGGTTTGAGCGCAGAATTGACTGAAAAATTAACATTAATCAAACCACAAACAGTTGGCCAAGCCACCAGAGTTCAAGGCATGACTCCAGCTGCTGTATCATTGTTGCTGGTCCATTTAAAAAGAGTCAGTTAAACCTCATGTATGAGTTGTTGGCCATCTCAGGTACATTGTTACTTAGTGTGGGGATTCTACTTTATTTTGTTGGCGTAATTAATACTATTATCATTGCTTTTGGTAGGAAACACACAACTTTTGCAATTTTTATGGTAATTATTAATCCATTAGCTATCATTTATTGTCTGCGAAATTGGAAAGTTTCAAAAACACAAGGATGGCAATTAATCATTGGTTTTGTAATAACCAGTACAATAGCCTTCCTGATTTACTACAACAGAAACAGTTTTCTAAGATGGCCCATGATGTAAAATATTTCTATCCGATCCTTTATAGTTCAAACAAATTATTATAGCTTAAATTTAATAGATTTCTCATTGAAAATATTACAACATCTGTTGCTTGTCATGCGATAGTTAAAGTACAATACTGTCCCATGGCAAATTTAAAAACATTATTTGAAGACAACAAAAAATGGGCAGATGACATAAAGTCAAAAGACCCGAATTTTTTTAAAAATCTAAGCAAACAACAAGCCCCTGAATACCTATGGATTGGTTGTTCTGATAGCAGAGTTCCTGCAAATCAGATCATAAATTTGGCACCTGGTGAAGTCTTTGTTCACCGCAATATTGCAAATGTTGTAGTGCACACCGACTTAAATTGTTTATCAGTCATTCAATTTGCAGTTGAAGTACTTAAAGTCAAACACATCATTGTTTGTGGACATTATGGTTGTGGTGGAGTGCAAGCTGCTTTACACAATAGTGAACATGGCCATAAAACCCGTGAAGTATGCCTTATTGATAATTGGTTAGCACACATTGAAGATGTTAAAAGATTTCATCATGAAAAATTTGATGGCTTAAATCAAGAGCAACAACAAAGGTTATTGTGCGAGCTTAACGTTGTAGAACAAGTCAAAAATGTTTGCAATACTTCCATTGTAAATAAGGCTTGGAATAATGGCTCAAAACTAAGTGTGCATGGTTGGATTTATGATATTAGTAATGGATTATTGATAGATCTAAAGAAAAATGTCAGTTCGAATAATGATTTATTATCATAAATAAATTGCCCCAGATATTCTTGAAGTTCACTCGTATTTCTGAATAATTGACTATTTTGTTAAAATTATGACAATATATGACCATTATCTGTCTCTTATACACATCTGACGCTGCCGACGATCTACTCTGTGTAG
>CAJXVJ010000206.1 GCA_913061105.1 uncultured Alcanivoracaceae bacterium
CTACACAGAGTAGATCGTCGGCAGCGTCAGATGTGTATAAGAGACAGGTGTTATTAATAGCGGTGGCATTATTGTCTATCCAACCGAGTCTGTTTATGGTTTAGGTTGCGATCCATTTAATGAGGACGCGGTCAATAAATTATTAGAACTTAAACAACGTCATGTTAATAAGGGATTAATATTGATTGCTTCTCATGTGCGCCAGGTTTTACCACTAATCCAGCCTCTTGCCGCAAATGATTTAGCACGGGCTTTAAAAACTTGGCCAGGACACCACACGTGGGTATTCCCTAAATCTAAACTTGTACCTGATTGGGTTTCAGGAAAATACAATAGCGTAGCCATTAGAGTAAGCAAACATCCTGTAGTGGTTCAACTGTGCCAAAAATTAAACTCAGCGTTGGTTTCTACCAGTGCAAATATTTCTAATCAGAGTGAATTCAATTCAATTAAAGACATTAAACACCTTTTTGGTGATAAAATAGGACATTATTTAAATGCATCAACAGGCAAGGAAATTAATCCGAGTACTATTCATGATGCCCATACCAATACAATTATCCGTTGAAGTCATTTGAAATTAGAAATTAAAAGCCGCTTGTATTCCTTAGCCACTGCCTTTTTGACGCCAGTTGTCTTGTTTCGTCTGGCCAGTAGGGGAATTAAAGCACCTGCCTACTTTCGCCGTTGGAGAGAACGGTTTGGAGTCTTTCCAAACCCTGGATTTAAAAAATCAATATTGGTTCATGCCGTTTCAGTTGGAGAGGTCAATGCAGCCATCCCTTTAATTAAGGCCTTGATGGAAACCTATAGTGATTATGACTTTGTTATCACCACAGTAACCCCAACTGGATCAGACAGGGTACAACAAATATTTGGAAACCAAGTCTTCCACCTTTACTTGCCTTATGATACTCCTGGCGCAATTAAGCGGTTTTTAAAAAAGATCAAACCTGATTTAGCGGTAGTTATGGAAACAGAAATTTGGCCTAATTTATTTAGATTCTGTAAAAAAAGAAATATTCCAATAGTAGTGGCCAATGCAAGATTATCAGAGTTATCTCTCAAAGGTTATAAATGGGTACAGTCATTAGCGACCATGGCGGTTAACAACACCAAATATGTTGCAGCACAAACAAAAACAGACGCCCAAAGAATGATTAGACTTGGCTGCGATGCTGATAAAATCTACGTTGTTGGCAGTCTAAAATTTGACATTATCATTGAAGATGAAATCATAGAAAAAGGCAAAGCCATTCATGAACATTGTGCTAAAAACAACCTCATTTGGATAGCTGCAAGCACCCACCATGAAGATGAAAAAGAAATACTAGAAGCTTACAGCTTCTTAAAAAAGAAATATCCAAAATTATTGCTTATTATCGTACCGAGACATCCAGAAAGGTTTCAAGTCACCACTCAAGCCTGTTTACAAAAGGGATACAATACCCAATTAAGAAGCAAGATAGGACTCTATGATATCAATGCCGATGTGTTCATTGTAGATACCATGGGAGAAATGCTGGAATTCTATGCGGCATCTGACATTGCCTTTGTTGGTGGCTCAATATCAAATATTGGCGGTCACAATGTATTAGAGGCGGCTGTTTTTAATTTACCTGTGTTGGTTGGTCCAAACACACATAATTTTTCTGAAATTACACAATTACTTCATAATTGTGGGGGGTCAAAACTTGTTAACAATTCAGATGACATCATCGAATACATGCAAGAGCTTATTGAGAACCCCGAAATCAGAAAATCAATGGGCTCAGCGGCTTATAAACTGGTAGAGGAAAATCGAGGGGCTGTGGCATTAACCATGGAACTGATTGCAAATGTTTTACAAGACACCCCATTAAATGACAGTATGCAAGCCAGAAACTATGTTATTCCAGATAAAGACAAGCACCAATCTAATGCCATATGAATACAATCGGGATCATTTCTAAACTTGATAAATTCTCAATCTGACTTCTATTAACTCAGTTTTCATAATCACCATTTCTGTATAAATATTTGTACATACAAATAATGTATAATAGGGTTTTTAACAAATATTTTCTCTCTTGAATAAAAAAGCTATCTTTTTAATGGGTCCAACAGCTGCGGGTAAAACCGATGCTGCTATATTTTTGCATGAAAAATACGACTGCGAAATTATTTCTGTCGATTCCGCTTTGGTCTATAAACAAATGAATATTGGCACTGCCAAACCCGATGATTTAACTCTAAAAAGAGCACCACATGCCCTAGTGGACATAATAGAACCTTGGCAATCATATTCTGCTGCAACTTTTTGTAAAGATGCTTATAAAATAATGGAATCAACCACAGAAAATAGTTCAATGCCATTATTGGCTGGCGGAACAATGATGTATTACCGCAGCCTTCAACAAGGCCTGTCTCAATTACCTGTTGCTGATAGTGCTATTCGATTACAGCTGGCGGAACAAGCCAGTGATAAAGGTTGGGCTTTTATGCACAATAGATTAAATAAAATTGATCCAGAATCTGCTGCAAGGATTAATACTAACGACCCGCAAAGAATACAACGGGCTCTTGAGGTTTTTGAAATTTCAGGTAAAACCATGACTGAACATTTTAAAGCTGATGCTGGCAATAAGTTAGATTATCAGGTTTTAAAAATTGTTATAGCGCCTGATCGAGCATTGCTTCACAATCGCATTGAACAAAGATTTAAAATGATGCTAGAAAATGGTTTTATTGAAGAAGTCGAAAAACTAAAGTCGAATGAAAAAATAAAATTTGATATGCCTTCTATGCGTTGTGTTGGCTACCGACAAGTTTGGCAATATTTAAATGGAGAATTAAATTATGATGACATGATTTTCAAAGGCATTGTGGCAACCAGGCAATTGGCGAAACGACAGTGGACATGGTTAAGAAAAGAAGAAGATTGCCTTTGGTTGGATTCTACAAAAAAAGGCTATCTTGATATCATATCACAACTGACAGAAGATTTTTACGCAGGGTAAGTCATTACTGACTGACAAAAATATTATCTTTATAGTTCTTCACCACAACGTCTACAAAACAATGCACTGTCTGTATGTCCTCTTAAATTGCAAGTTTTACATAAGCGAGAGAGTTTTCTGACTCTTTTTGATTCTTTATTGAGCTCTGCTGCAAATATTCCAGTTGGTATAGCAATGATAGAATAACCAGCGAGCATAATGAATGAAGCCACAAACCTGCCCAAGACTGTGTGTGGTGCAATATCGCCATATCCCACAGTAGTAAGTGTAACCACAGCCCAATAAATGCCATGAGGAATACTTGTAAAATCATTTTCAGGGCCTTCTATGAGGTACATCATAGAGCCAAATATAACTAATACTGTGGCAATAAAGAAAAAGAATACAAAGATTTTATGGCGGCTATTCTTTACCGCATTGGTCAACATTTGTGCTTGGTGTGTATATTGGACTAATTTTAGTATTCTAAAAACTCTCAAAATTCTTAGAATTCGAATCACTAATAGTTGTTGAGTACCGACGAAGAACAATGACAAGTATGTTGGGATGATTGATAGAATATCTACAATCCCAAAAAAGGAAAAGACATACCTAAACGGTGACTTAATACTAATCAGTCTTAAAACATATTCTAAAGTAAAAATTATTGTAAAAAACCATTCAACGACATAGAACCATTCACCATAAGCCAAATGTAATTCCAATACACTGTCTAAGATGATTGTTAAAACACTCAGTATGATAAATATAATCAACAAAATATCAAACCACTTACCCATAGGGGTATCGGAATGATAAATTATCTTAAAAACCTTTGAGCGCCATTGAGATTTGGTAACAGCTTCTTCTTGTTTCATAGTAACAATCTTTAAACTTTATTTGTCTTCTTGCAATCCAATGCCATCAAGTCCTGCTGCCAAGGTATTTGCATCGCCACCCTGTGACAGTTTAATGGCCAACCTCACTTCATTGGCTGAATCAGCATGCCTGAGCGCATCTTCATAAGTAATTTCGCCTGCTTGATACAACTCAAACAATGCCTGATCGAATGTTTTCATTCCTAAATTAGTTGATTTTTTCATCAACTCTTTTAATTTATGAATGTCCCCTTTACGAATCAACTCTTGCGCCAATGGCGTATTAATTAGAATTTCTACGGCAGCTCTTCTGCCTTTTCCATCAGGAGTAGGAATAAGCTGTTGTGCAATCATGGCTTTCATATTCAAAGACAAATCCATCAACAGTTGGTCCCTTCTGTCTTCTGGGAAAAAATGCAATATTCTATCGAGTGCTTGGTTGGCGTTATTTGCGTGCAATGTTGCCAAACAAAAATGGCCTGTTTCGGCAAAAGTAATGGCATGCTCCATGGTTTCTCTGGTTCGAATCTCACCAATCATAATCACATCAGGGGCTTGGCGCAGTGTGTTTTGTAAAGCAATTTCAAAAGATTCAGTATCAATTCCTACTTCTCTTTGTGTAATAACACATCCTTGGTGCTCATGCACATACTCTATTGGATCTTCAATGGTAATAATGTGTCCTGTGGTATTGACGTTTCTGTAACCAATCAATGCCGCTAATGAAGTTGATTTACCCGTTCCGGTACCACCCACAAATATCATTATGCCTCTTTTAGTTAAAGACAAATCTTGTAAAACTGGTGGTAAATTGAGTGATTCAAATGTAGGTATTTTTGTTTCAACACGACGAATTACCATACCAACGGCTGTGCGCTGATAAAAGGCACTAACACGAAAACGGCCTACTGATGACACGCCTATTGCGAAATTACACTCATGGGTTCTTTCAAAAACTTCTTTCTGAGAGGGTGACATAATGCCCAAAACTAAATCTCTTGCTTGAGATTTTGATAGTGGTGTTTGGGTTATTGGCACAACTCTTCCATGTATTTTAATACTGGGAGGCAAGCTTGCAGTTATAAATAAATCTGAGGCTTTCTTATGAGCCATTAATTTTAAATATGAGTTAAAGTCCATGGTGGTTTCCCCTTTTAATTAATCAAAATCAGCCTTATTCATTGACCGTGAACGGGCTTCTTGTCGGGTTACAACCCCTTTGGAAACAAGATCTAATAAGCACTGATCCAAAGTCTGCATGCCATGACCTTGACCTGTTTGAATAGATGAGTACATTTGAGCTACCTTATCTTCTCGAATTAAATTTCGAATTGCAGGTACACCGACCATAATTTCATGGGCTGCCACACGGCCTCCGCCTACTCTTTTCAATAATGTTTGAGCAACCACAGCACGTAAAGATTCAGATAGCATTGATCTCACCATAGGTTTTTCACCGGCCGGAAAAACATCAATAATACGGTCAATGGTCTTGGCTGCAGAACTTGTATGTAAGGTACCAAATACCAAATGACCTGTTTCTGCTGCTGTTAAAGCCAAACGAATGGTTTCCAAATCACGTAACTCACCAACTAAGATGATATCAGGATCTTCACGTAATGCGGACCTCAATGAATTATCAAAACTTTGAGTATCGCGGTGAACCTCACGCTGGTTGACCAAACACTTATTACTGGTATGAACAAACTCAATAGGATCTTCAATAGTTAAGATATGTCCATGTTCATTTTTATTTAAATAATCAACCATGGCTGCCAAAGTAGTTGATTTACCAGAGCCTGTTGGGCCAGTAACCAATATCATTCCTCTTGGGACATCGATGATATCACGAAACACGGGAGGACAATTAAGGTCTTCTAACGTTAATATTTCTGTAGGAATGGTTCTGAAAACTGCAGCACACCCTCGATTTTGGTTAAATGCATTAACACGAAAACGGGCCAAACCAGGAATTTCAAAGGAAAAATCAAGCTCCCAAATTTCCTCATACTCTTTGCGTTGCCCATCGCTCATTATGTCGTAAACCATGGCATGTAATTCTTTGTGATCTAAAGGCGGTAAATTTATGCGTCTGACGTCACCATCTACCCGAATCATGGGTGGCAAACCAGAGGACAAATGTAAATCTGATGCTTTGTTTTTTACTGAAAATGCCAGTAACTCTGCTATATCCATAATCAACCCTTTAATTGTATATTTTAATTTATTTTATCTTTGTTATGACTTAATTTCCAGACTTTTATGATTTAGTTTTTTTTCAGTTGAATTTTATATTGATTCATTTGGGTTATAATATTCAGCTACAAATCAAATTAGATAAAAACAACCAGATAAAATCATTAACAGAAGCCTTTAAATCAAATACAAATCACCCACATTTTATAGACAGCAATAGGTACTTGTACTGATTAATTTCTGAATAATTATGTATCAATTTTCATATGAGAGCCCTCCACCATCAACAAAATCATGGCAATTCCTCAAAATTTTATCCTTGTTGTATGGTTTTCTGATAAAATATTATTTCCTTTACAAAAAATGTTATTGACACATGTTAAAAAAGTTCGTAGATTTTATTCTTCTATCTAATGAAACCAAGTATTTTATAGTTGGATTAATTGTTGCCCTAATTAACTCTGTGACTGGACATTTTTCATTCGTGTTGTTATTCGCCGCATTGACTGGAATTATTCCACTATTATTGAGAATACCTTTTCTGGAAGACAAATTAAACTATGATCAAAATTTGTCTGCTAAATTGAATGCTATGTTGCTTAACTCCATCTTGTGGTCAATACACATGTGGACAGATCTACAAAATTTGCCTCATTATTATATTTTAACTTTTCTGGTTTTGTTGTTTTCCATATTTAATTTATTTAAATCATTAAAAA
>CAJXVJ010000207.1 GCA_913061105.1 uncultured Alcanivoracaceae bacterium
CGAGATTTCTGCCTGTCTCGTGGGCTCGGAGATGTGTATAAGAGACAGCCCTAAACCAATGAGGGCTTAGCTTCTTGCGGCTGAAAACTCCATTTGATAGAGTTTCAGAATAAAGCTCATATATGACAAAAAACCCAAATATCATAAGAACCAACGACACCAGCAAAGAAAACCATATTTCAATTTTTGATTGTGTGAATTTTGCCAAAATAAAGACACTGGCCATTAACACCATTGTCACGATTATTAATATTACTCCTAATAAATTGTATTTTGGACTCCAAGAAAACAAATTAAAAGACAAAGTTAATATTAAAGCAAGATAGAACAAACCCGCCACAACTAATAGCCATAGAATACATATAAAAAAGTCTTTTTTTGTCATGAAGGTTTAGACATCATAATAACCGATTTATTGAAATTCAATAACACCAGCCTTAATCACCACATTGATTTGTTCAAGTGTGCGAATATTATCTAAAGGGTTTTCAGATACCGCTACCAAATCAGCGTACTTGCCCTTTTCTACAGAGCCCAGTTTATCTAATTGACCCAATAAAGTAGCAGCATTGATAGTGGCTGCTTGAATCGCATTAATTGCTGACATTCCAGCTTTAACCATTAAGGCAAATTCTTTACCATTATCACCATGATCACTGACACCTGAATCTGTCCCAAAGGCAATATTTACACCATTTTTGTGGGCTTGTTCAAATGATTTGGCAATAATTGGACCAATGGTTGCGGCTTTTCTAGCAACAACTTCAGGGAAAAAGCCCTTAATCTGTGATTTTTCTGTTACCCAATCTCCTGCGATTAATGTCGGGACCAAATAGGTTCCGTGTTTTTTCATCAGTTTAATAATCTCAGCATCAGAATAAGTCCCATGTTCAATACTCGCCACTCCCGCAACTATGGCACGTTTCATGCCTTGTTTACCATGTGCGTGTGCTGTCACTTTAAACCCATAATCATTTGCAGTACTTATAATACTGTCTAGTTCTTCTTTGCTAAATTGAGCGTTGTCACCACTTGCTGCTTGAGAAAGCACTCCACCGGTGGCTGTTATTTTAATCAAATCGGCACCATCTTGGTATCTTTGCCTAACGGATTGTGCTGCTTCTGCGGCTCCATTGATTACGCCAAACTTAGGCCCAGGATTTGGTAACAAGCCTTCACGGTATCCATTGCTTGGATCGGCATGTCCACCGGTTGTTGCAATAGATTTGCCTGCAGTATAAATGCGTGGACCTTGGGTTATGCCTTGATTAATGGATTTTTTTAAGGCAATCGTCACATTGAAAACATCACCCAAATCCCTAACAGTCGTAAACCCAGCCATTAATGTTCTCTTTGCATACAATGCTGATTTAAAAGCATAATCAGCTTCATTAAGCTGGTACTTCTCAGTGTAGCTTTTTTTCGAAAAATCTAAAGACAAATGCGTGTGCATATCTATTAAGCCAGGTAAACAATATTTATCTGATAAGTCTAATTCGACCTCTTGTTGTTTAAACTTTTCAACTTTAGTAAAAATTCCATCTGTGCTCTCTACATAAACATTTTCAAGCATTTTGCCAGAATTAACATCGAGTAAATGTCCACAGTGAATAGTCAATGAGTAACTTATCTGCGATACCATTAACAAGCCAATTACCATCATTTTTTTCATGCTGATTTCTCCATAATTGTTTCTATTTCATCAATTGATCTTGGCACCTTATCACTTAAGATTTTACTGCCTGTTTTTGTAACCAACACATCGTCTTCAATCCTAATACCTATGCCACGGTATTTTTTGGGTACTTTTTTGGCATCAGCACTGATGTAAATGCCTGGTTCAATGGTTAATACCATATTGGCTTCAAGTTCTACCCATAAACCATCCACACTGTAATCTCCACAATCGTGGACATCTAACCCTAACCAGTGGCCTGTTTTGTGCATATAAAATTCGGCATATTTGTGGTCTTTTATCACTTCATCTAACGTTCCTTTTACCAGGCCTAAATCAATCAATCCTTGGGCAATAACTTTTACTGCAGCATCGTGAGGTTCATTCCAATGATTTCCTGGTTTGACTTTTGCTACTGCGGCTGTGTGTGCATCGAGTACAATGTTATAAATTTCTTTTTGTGCTTTAGAATACTTGCCATTAATCGGAAAAGTACGGGTAATGTCTGATGCATAATAGTCACACTCAGCACCAGCATCAATTAACACCAAATCTCCATTTTGTAATTGTTGATTGTTGTTCACATAATGCAAAATACAGGCATTTTCTCCACCACCAATTATGGGCAAATAACTGGGTTGTGAGTTTTCATTGGTGACGTTTCTCATAAATTCTGCATTTAAATTGTATTCGTACATACCAGGCTTGCAGGTTTGCATCATTTTGACATGGGCTTGTGCTGCAATATTGGCAGATTTTTGCATGCATTTAATTTCATCTTTACTTTTGTACACACGCATGTCATCTAAATAACTTTTTAACGACACCAATTCATGTGGGGCTTGTGATTTGCCCCATTTTTCTTTTTTAACTGAGTTGGTCCACTCCACCACTTTATTATCAAGTTTCGTGTCTTCGCCTAACATAAAATAGACTTTATCACGGCCTTTCATGATTTCTGGCATCAGTCGGTCTAATGATTTTATATCAAATGAATTATCAAACAACAGTTTTGACTTAGCATCATCCAACCCAAGCATGGGTCCATTCCAAATAACATTATGGTGATCAACTTCCCTACAAAACAACATGTCATCGCCCTTTTCATAGCCGGGGCAAATAATCATAAGTGAGTGAGGTTCATGACACCCTGTCATGTAATAAAAATTACTTTCAGGCCTGTATTTATAATCTGCATCACCATTTCTAATGGCCACATCTTTGGCTTTTACTATGGCAATAGAATCTGTACCAATGATTTTAGCAATTTGTTGTCTTCTCGCTTTAAATTCAGCAGGTTTAATCATATTTAATTCAGTTATTTATGTGGCTTATTATTTAATCACAATTTAGAATTAATTGTGGAAAAACAGGGTGTTTTTCAAAAAATTAATGAAGGAATACTGGCCTAAACTTATCGTAAGCCTGAATATGTATTCTGAATTGTTGTAATTGTATTAATATCATCAGTTCAGATTTATTTCTTACAATGTGACTCTAATCACATAAATATAAAGAAATTTTGTTAATATAGATTTATGAGGCAATCCCATGACTAATAAAAAAGATAAAATTGTAAGCTTAGATAAATCTCAAAATAACAACGAGAACTTTGATCTGGGTGGAATATTACCCCAAATTTTCAGCCAATTTGCAAAAAACTTAAAGCCCAAATTAATTGCCTGTTTCGAATCACTGGACGATACATTATTTGACATGTCTGAAAAGGCTGAGACCAATCAAAATCAAACCATGTATTTTGAAACCATGCGCACTGTTCGCAAAAAGCGCGCATTAATGTTTAATCAATTTTTTGATTCTATCAAGCACACGTTTAAACAATTCAAGAACAATAATCTGGTCTATTTTGATCAAGATCTGGGCTACAACCCAGAAGTCAAATCATTGTCACTGTCATTAGTTGATGAAAAAGAGTTAGATGAAACACTGGCCAAAACAAATTTAATAAACAAATCTGACATGGCCTATCACCGCCATTTGTATGCATTCGAAAAAAGATTTTCAGTGCTGGCCTCTGGCACAGTATTAAAAACCAATCAAGTACCTATCAGTCCTCATGTTGTTGTCAATTCATTTACAAAATGTTTAAAGATAATTGACATTGATGTCACATTAAAACTAATCATGTATAAATTATTCGAAAGAAACATTATGGGGCAACTCAATGAGATTTATACAAATATTAATGATTTACTGGCCTCAAAAGGGGTTATACCAGAGATATCTTATAGTATTGGTCAACAATCAAGAGCACCCAGCAATGCAACACCTAGTCCAACAATGGGGACGAATGAAGACCCAACAAATCAACCGCAAGCTTTTGAAAACACCAACCAGCTGAATACAAACCAAGGTGTTGCCAACAATCAATCAAGCGTAGATCCAAACTACCAACTTATTTCTCAGCTATTTAGTCACTCACATCAGACTGCCTCGACAAATAATGCAACCACCAATCAAAACACTTCATCTCAAGTAGGATCAGGCCCAACAAATCCAGTTAGCAATATCGATGTTGGCTCAATGATGAATGCATTGAATTCTTTGCAAAACAATGTATTTAAAAATACTGAATCGAGTAACAAGTCCCCTACTGAAATTAAAGATGAGTTAATTAAACAATTAAACAAGATAGATACTGACACAATCAATCAAAAAGTAAATCAAAAAGATGAAGATACCATTGATCTAGTCGGCATGTTGTTTCAATTTATTGTTGATGACAGAAATTTACCCGATGCCATACAAGTCATTTTGGCTAAATTACAAATTCCTTATTTAAAAATAGCCCTCAAAGACAGAAACTTATTTGCAGATAAAACCCATCCTGCCAGAAAACTCTTGGATAAGATGTCCATATCTTCAATTGGTTGGAGCGAAGAGTTTGATAAAAACAATGTCTATATTTCTCAGTTAGATAAAATCACAAAAGAAATATTAGAAGTTGAAGATTACAGTCAACAATTTTATGTTGATAAATTATCACAGTTTGAGAAATTCTTACTTAAACAAAAGAAAAAATCTGATGTCGCACAAAAACGCAGCAAAGAAAAAACACTGGGCCAAGATAAGATTAATCAAGCCAAAGAACAATCTGCACAATTGTTAGTTGACAAAATGCGCAATAAGCCAATGCCAGCCCTAATTCGAGATTTATTACTGGGCGAATGGTCAAATGTATTGGTTCTAATGATATTAAGACATGGCATAGAATCGAAAGAATTTATCCAAAAAGTTGAATTTGTTGATTTGGTCATCAACTTATCACACCCTCAGCCTGATACAGAAGTCACCGTTGATACAATAAAGACAGTAACAAAAAAATACGAAGAAGGGCTTATAGTTGTAGCTTTTAACCCCAAGGAGTCCATTGACAAACAACATTTATTGGTTGAATGTTTGAATACAGTTCATTCCATTAATGCAGATGATGCCAATGCAAATGACTTAGAAATGATTGCTCCTGAGGAAATATTAAAACTTTCCAATATTAGGAAGCAACATGAAATTGTTGAATTCATTGAAGAGATTATCGATCCAACCGATACTGGTAATGAAGAAGAAATCGAAGAGAACTTTTTAAAACTGGTTGATTCATTAAAAATTGGGACTTGGTTAGAATTTATCAAAGATGAAGAAAATGAAGTCAGGGCTAAACTATCATGGATTAGCCCCATCACTGCAAAATATTTGTTTGTTAATTCACGTGGATTAAAAATTACAGATAAAACTAATATTGATTTAGCAGCTGGATTAAAAAATAAAACCATTCGCATATTACAACAAGTGGCACTATTTGACCGTGCCCTTTCAGCAATAGCGGATAAATTAAAAAACCCTGAAACTGTTCACAAAAAGATTGAAGACAAAAAAACTGAAAACAAGGCCATTCTTAAAAAGGAAATTCTTAAAGGTGAAAAGGATTCATAACTGCTTTGCTAAATCATGGAAAATGACTTATTGCACATTTGTTTTCTAGTTCTGTCATATAATATAGGACTCTCTAGACCAAGGAGAATTTTATGAAGAACACTTTACTAACACTTTTATTAGTCTTTTCTTATTCAATTTTTGCTGATGAAGTTGACCCACAGATAGATGAATACAATCAAAAACTTAATAACTACCTTAGAAATCATCACGATACTAATATACAACTGAGCGCCTATTTACAGTCTCGCAAAAATGCAAATTATGACAATCTCAAACTGATTTTATCAAATGTAATACACTTAGACTCTGATAAGTACAGCATAAGCTTAGCCGATAATATTTGCCATTCATATGATGAGTTAACAGATTGGTGTCATAACAAAGACATTCATCAAATTCGTTATCAAGTAGATCCAAAAAACCTTAACAGTTATTTATCTGAACTTGATGAATTAGAATCAGATAGGGATAAAACTGCACTATTAGAAAAAGCATCTAATATGAGCAACTATTCTGATTACTTTATGTTTTACTATGTTTTAGAGAAAGCAAAACAAATTGATGTTTTCAATCTTCAAAATAAGAAATCGTATGAAGATTATTTGGAAGTTGTTAATAGTTCATCTATTGAATTATTAGATAAAACACAAAAAGACGTAGATAAATCTTATCTTTTTATAAATGAATACGCGATTGATGACATAGAGCTTGAACTCTCAAAAAACAACTCTATTATTATGGCCATAGGCATTGAAATGGCCACAGCAATGCCAAGCTTTCGGGCATTATCCAATAATTGTAAAAAAATTGAAAGCGCCAATCATTGTTTGATTATTGCTGAGATTCAAATTCATTCAAAAACATTGATAGACCAGTTACTTGGTTCGGCTATTAAAATCATGGCTTTAAAATCATTAAATAAAGATGAAAGCATAGTAAATAAGGCAGAATTACAGAAGCAAAGATTTAGTGAATCCCATACTTGTTATATGAATACCAAGGATATTTATTTAGCCATGTCATTAAGCTGTCTCTTATACACATCTGACGCTGCCGACGATCTACTCTGTGTAGA
>CAJXVJ010000208.1 GCA_913061105.1 uncultured Alcanivoracaceae bacterium
AGATCGTCGGCAGCGTCAGATGTGTATAAGAGACAGGTTTTAATATTACCAATAATAGTAATGCAGGGTTATTTTCAGTTGCTCCAGCTGTCAGTACAACTGGTATTCTTTCATTTACTCCTGCAGTAGATGCATCTGGAACGGCTACTATATCAATCAATATTATGGATGATGGTGGTACTGCAAATGGTGGAGTTGATACATCTGCAGATATTATGTTTGATATTATCATTACTGACATAAATGATGAACCATCATTTACTGCAGGTGGAAATGAGTCTGTTCTTGAGGATGCTGGAGCTCAATCTGTAATAGGATGGGCAACTGCAATATCAGCAGGACCACCCAGTGAATCAAGTCAAACATTGAGTTTCAATTTGATGAATGATAACAATGCACTCTTCAGTGTCCAGCCATCAGTTAGTCCGAATGGTACTTTAACTTATACCACTGCAAATAATGCCAATGGTACTGCTACAGTTACATTGAACATCATGGATGATGGTGGAACAACAAATGGTGGAGATGATACATCACCCGATCAAATGTTTGTCATTACTGTTACATCAGTTAATGATGAACCAGGTTATACAAGTGGAGGAAATATAGCAGTATTTGAAGATTCAGTAGCTTACAATATGCCATGGGCATCTGCTTTAACAGCTGGACCAGCTGACGAATCTGGACAGACACTTAGCTTCAATGTTACAGGAAATTCAGCTCCAACATTATTTCTTGCAGGACCCTCGATTAGCAACACTGGTCAATTAACATTTACACCTGCTGCAGATGCAGTGGGGACCGCAACAATAACTGCAAATATAATGGATAACGGTGGGACAGCCAATGGAGGAGTAGATACTTCGGTTGGCCAGATGTTTACAATTACACTTAATCAAGTTAATGATGAACCTTCATTTACTGTTGGAGTAGATCAAAGTTCGAATCAGAATGCAGGATTACAAACTGTAAACAGTTGGATTGTGGCATCGTCAGCAGGTCCAGCTAATGAATCAGGGCAAACTTTAAGTTATAACCTTAGTAATGACAATAACGCTTTATTTAGTTCTCAACCCAGTGTTAATTCTGCTGGCGATTTAAGTTATACATCTGCAATGAATATGAATGGCAGTGCTGTTGTTACTATTAATGTCATGGATAATGGCGGAATAGCCAATGGTGGTGATGATACATCACCTAATCAAACTTTTAATATTACAATCCTTGACCCTCCACCAGCTAAGGCCGATCCTAGTTTTAGTGTCACTACAAATATTCAAGTTAATACACCAGCAGGAACTGGTTTATTAAGTGGTGCGACTGGATCAGGACCTCTTGTGGTTGGAAATGCCATGAATCCGGCACCTACTGTGACAACCGGTGGTGGTAATCTTAGTATTGTAACTGCTACTGGTGCATTCACTTACAATCCACCTGCAGGACTTGATACAGGAACCGATACTTTTGTTTACAAAATTTGTAACCCTAGTCAATGTAGTGCAGACATTACTGCAACACTAAACTTATCAGGTAACACAACATGGTTTATTGTCAATTCAGGCACCCCTGGAGATGGAAGGCTTACTACACCATTTAATTCAATGGCCGCCTTTATGGCGCAACAAAATGGTGGAACGCAAGCTGATCCAGATGTTAGTGATTGTATTTTCATAGACAGCGGGAATCACATTGGACCTTTCACACTGTTAAACAACCAAAAAGTAATCGGAAAAGGTTCAACAACAACAGTAGCTACTGAATGTGTGTTGGCCCCTGCTGTTAATAGTGCCCCATTACCAACAACAAATGGCGCTCGCCCAGTTATAACGAGTGCAGGAAATGGTATCAATGTTGCATCAGGTAACACTTTGAGAGGGATTGATATAGGAAATGCTAGCAATAAGTTGGTCGGTGCGGTGTTTGGTACATTAACAATTAATGATATGTTATTGATAGGGACAGGTAAAGCCATTGATCTAACTAATGGCACTGCTGCAATCATTCTAGATTCATTAAACTCATCTAACAGTTTTGATCAAGGTATTGATATGGATAATGTTGCTGGTAGTTTCACAATTACTGGCCCTGCAATTATAAGTGGCTCTTTGTCTCAAGGCATTTCTATCATCAATTCTTCCGCTAATGTTAATGTTAATACAGGAAGTATATCGACTGCGAATAATAACTCATTTAGAGTTTCTGGCAACACGGGCACTGTGACTTATGGTGGAACAATTAACCATAATATCCCTGTAGCAGCTGTAAGTATCGTCGGAAATACTGCTGGCGTTACCACACTTAGTGGCGTTATTACTGCAAATACCTCAATATCTACAGCCATTGATATGGATAATCATGGAACTGTAAATCTTTCAGGAGGTATGGCATTAACCACAACCAGTGGGTCTGCTTTCACATCTGTTAATGCTGGAACCATAAATGTAACCGGTACCAATACAATATCTTCAACCACTGGAACAGCTGTTGTCATATCTGGGGTCAATATTGGAGCATCTAATGTGAATTTTCAAAGCGTTTCCACTGATGGCAGTGACACAGGAATGTCATTGACTTCCTTGACTGGTGTTGGCTCCATATCTGTTACTGGAATTGGATCTATAAATGGCAGTGGAGGAACTATCCAAAACAACAACACAAATGGTATTTTTATTCAAAATACGAACAATGTATTTTTGAATAATATGAATTTTACAAATGCTACAGATGAATCAGTTGGCTGTAATGCAGGTGTTGCTGGTGTTACTGGTAATTGTAATGCAGCCATTGAAATTAATAATGTGAGCAATATTAATCTAATTAATATAACCATAGATGGAAATGGTGATGCTTCAGATGAACTGGGTATATTTGGCCAAAATGTTACCAATTTTGATATGAATGGCGTCACTGTACAAAATGTTTCAGATGCCATAAATGAACATGGAATTTATATAGTCAATTTATTGGGCAGTGCGGCATCCTCAAGCCATTGGCAAAACCTTACTGTAAATAATACAATTGGCGATACTGCCATATTAATTGCTCAAACAAGTGGTATGGGGGAATTATTAGTGGATGGTACCAGTACGGTTTCGAATGCATTAGAAGGTGGTTTTGAGGCACGAACTAATGGTCCAGTTGCAGGTTTAATCATAACAATTGATGATACAACCATAGAGAATACCAACACTGGGGCATCATTCTTTGCAATTGATGGTTCAATTGATGCATCTGTTACAAATAGCACAATTAGTGCAGGAACTGGAATTGCTTCAATCAGTCGCATGGGATCAGGAACCAATGGTGTCATGTTTGTTGGGATTGCAGGTCAATCTACAAATATTCCTTCATCAATAAACTTATCAGTAGACAATAATATGATTACTCAAGAAGATGGTGGAGCAGGTGGTACAGGACGTTCTGTTAGTGCATTGAGTGGTTCTTCTAATGTTAATGGAACGATTACTTCTAATGTTATTGCATCAGATGATGATTTTGTTGATGGTTTATTCACCAATTTTACAGGTACTGGTAATGTTGCAGATAATGTTATAAATGTAAATAATAATACCATGAATATGTCAGGAACTGGATTGACAATTGCCGGAGTAGAAATAAATGCCTCAGATAGTAATGGCGGATTGGCTGCCATTGCTCAAGGTAATACAATTACTTATGGTGGTACAAATACTTTTTCAGCTGGAATAGTTATGGTCGCAGGTGATGGATCAGGACCAGATGATGCGAATACATTGTGTAGTCATGTTATTAATAATGATATCAATAATTTATTCTTGGGGTCATTTGCACATTATGGATTTGTAAACCAGACATCAGCAACAACGACCAAAAATATACAAGGTTTACCACCTGGTGTTGTGACAGATGCACAAGTTGATGCTTACATAATTGCGAATGATGTTGATATTGGTGATATAACTACTGCTTCTGATGTTAATGCTAATTTTGGAACCATTAATGGTACAGTCAATTGTTTGTAATGAGGTTTTTTTAACTACTTTTAATATTTTGTAGTTAAGCTTTTTATTGAATAGCTTAAAAATTCAATACTCACTAAAAAAAAGAGGAGATTTATAAATGTATATTAAACATATAGAATTCTATACAATCAAAAAGGGGAGTGAATTATGTCTGAACCATTTTTAGCTGAAATAAGAATAGTTGGTTTTAATTTCGCACCAAGGGGATGGGCATACTGTGATGGTCAAATATTGCCGATCAATCAGAATCAATCACTATATTCATTATTGGGAACAACATATGGAGGTGATGGTAGGACATCATTTGCCTTACCAGAAATGCGAGGTAGGGTTCCAATACATGTGGGTTCAGGACATGCTCAAGGTCAAAGAACAGGTACAGAGTCTGTAACATTGACAGCAGCAGAAATTCCAAGTCATAATCATGTTGTTCGTGGAACAAGTACAACTGCGAGTCAAGCAGTGCCCAATAATACATTATTGCCGGCATCAAATAATGCCAAACCATTTGCTAGTTCAGGAACGGGTACCATGAATTCATCATCAATATCAACTTCAGGTGGACAAGCGCATAACAATATGCAACCGACATTAGCAATGCATTTTTGCATTGCTTTACAAGGTCTGTTCCCATCACGAAACTAACCATAGGAGAAATATTATGTCAGAACCATTTGTCGGAGAAGTCCGAATGTTTGCGGGCAATTTTGCTCCAAGAGGGTGGGCCTTTTGTGATGGCCAATTATTAGCAGTATCACAAAATGATGCCTTATTTAGTTTGTACGGGACAATTTATGGAGGAGATGGAAGAACAACTTTTGGTTTACCAGATATGCGTGGAAGAATACCAATGCATGCAGGTAGTGGTCCTGGTTTAACACCAAGGGCTTTAGGATTGAAAATTGGAAATGAAACAGAAACACTGACAGCCAATCAAATTGGGAGTCATAATCACAGTATTCAAGCCAGTAATACTGCTGGATCATCAGCAACGCCATCAGGAAGTTTTGCAAAAGACAATTCGTCTTCAAATTTGTATGTGACTGCGCTATCTGCGACTACCACAGCATTGGACTCGAGTATGATAACAAATTCAGGAGGGTCTTCAAATCATACCAATATAATGCCTTATTTGTGTGTTCATTTTATTGTTGCCTTAGTTGGCATTTACCCATCGCGTCAGTAGGAGAATTATTATGTCAGAACCTTTCATAGCAGAAATTAGAATTTTTGCAGGAAATTTCGCCCCACGCAGTTGGGCCTTTTGTGATGGTCAATTATTGCCTATTGCACAAAACACTGCTTTGTTTTCGCTTATAGGTACAACTTATGGTGGTGATGGTAGAACTACAACAGCCTTGCCAAACCTACAAGGTCGAGCGCCAATGCATCCTGGCAGAGGACCGGGATTAACTACTCGTAGACTTGGTCAAAATGGCGGAGTTGAAACAGTTACATTAACTGAAGCTCAAATGCCTTCGCACAACCACTCTGTTATAGCTGATGCATCCCCTGGTGGATTTGGTGGAGGTGGTGCTAATACAGCAGATCCTACGAATAATAGTTTAGCCAGTACATCAGCCAGTGGTCAGTTTTATGCATCTGGTGCATCAAATGTTGTTGCTATGAACCCATTGAGCGATACTGGTGGTGGTCAAGATCACACCAACTTGCAACCATTAATTGCCATAAATTATATCATTGCATTACAGGGTTTATACCCTTCTAGGAGTTAAAAATGAAAAGAAGAAAATTTACTCAATCAATCGTATCAGGAATTGCAATTTCAAGCTTGCCAATTGGATTATGTTTAGCATCAAAACCTTGTGATATTAATCTCTATAAACACAAAGAAATCAATACTATTGATGGATATAAACTTAAGTTAAATCAGCAGGTGCACCCAACCAAAAATCAGGACAGAAAACAATTTATCCTGACATATGACGTTGAGGAAAACACCAGTATATTGAAAGAAAAAATATACGATTTAGTAACGTCCAATGGGGATACTCACAAAGTTTTTATGACTCCTGTAAATGACAACCAATTACAAGCTGTTTTTAATTGGAGATTAAATGCCTAACAATAAATATAGCAAGGCTATTTCATTAGGTGTTTCATTTAAAGCCATCTCTTTTACTAATGAAGAGATGGCTTTTCTTTGCAAGCTATATACCAGCACGAGATGGGAAGAGGTTTTGCAAGCGCCATGGACGGATGATCAACGTCAAGAATTTTTAACAAAACAATTTGAAGCACAACACAAACATTATCTATCGCATTACCCACACTCAGATTTTTTAATCATTGAAAAAAACAAAGAAAAAATAGGCCGCTTATACATTGACAGAGATGAGAATTCCATTTGTTTAATTGACATTGCTCTACTACCAGAAAATAAAAATAAAGGACTGGGAACAGTTTTACTAAATGACTTGATAAATGAAGCACAAAAAAGCAATAAAAAAATCGTGCTACATGTAGAAAAATTTAACCCTGCCTATGATTGGTACATTAAAAATGGATTTAAACAAATTGAAGACAAGGGAGTGCATCAATATATGGAATGGTATCCAAAAGCTATTTAATTCGGTATTATTGTTCAGCTAAGTAAAAACTGCTTCTGTCTCTTATACACATCTGACGCTGCCGACGAT
>CAJXVJ010000209.1 GCA_913061105.1 uncultured Alcanivoracaceae bacterium
GTGGGCTCGGAGATGTGTATAAGAGATAGGCTTGCGCCCCTTCCAATGTCAGGCATTCAAACCACAAATTATCATCGGTTACTGGCACGCCCCATTTGGTATCGTGATAATGTTCATCAGCAACGTCACCTTGCGCCCATTCGCACCTATACAATTCATTTGTCATTCGCCACTCCAATTTGAATGTATTTGAAGCCCAGTTCGTTCATGCGTTCCTTATCAAATTGGTTTCTACCATCAAAGAAACAGTTGCTTTTTAACATAGATTTTATTTTTTTGAAATCTGGGCTTCTGAACTCTAACCATTCTGTAACCAATATAAGGGCATCAGCATATTCTAATGCTGAGTATTTATCATTAACATAGGTAACATTGTTATTGTCCTTTAAGTAATGGTTTTCAGCCTCAAACCTGGCTTTGGGATCATAAGCGTTAATTTTTGCACCTCGAGATGTTAACTCATTAATAATTGTGATCGCCGATGCTTCTCGCATATCGTCTGTGCCTGGCTTAAATGCCAAACCCCATATTGCAAAGGTTTTGTTACTTAAATCTTGTCCAAATTGTTTGATTACTTTATTTGAAATGACTTTTTTTTGAGCGTTATTAACCGACTCAACCGCGTTCAATAACTCTGGCTCGAATCCATGGCTTTTTGAAGTTTTAGCCAATGCCTTTACATCTTTTGGAAAGCAACTGCCCCCATAACCACATCCAGGATAAATAAAACTATAGCCAATGCGTTCATCGCTACCAATACCATTCCTGACTTTGTTAATATCAGCACCAACCAGTTCACATACATTTGAAATCTCATTAATAAAAGATATTTTCGTTGCCAACATCGCATTCGCAGCATACTTTGTCATCTCAGCACTGCGAACATCCATGGTGATAAAACGGTCGTGGTTTTTCATAAAAGGCGCATACAATTCATGCATGATATTTAATGCTTTTTCATTGTCAGCTCCAACAACCACTCGATCTGGCGACATGAAGTCATCAATGGCTGCTCCCTCTTTCAGGAACTCAGGATTGCTGACCACATCAAAATCTATTTTTTTGTTGCGTAGCTCAAGTTCATGCTCAATCACTGCTTTGACCTTATCTGCAGTACCCACAGGCACTGTTGATTTATCGACGATAACAGTATAGTGCTCAAGATGTTGGCCAATACTTTTTGCAACCGATAAAACATACTGTAAATCAGCACTTCCATCTGCACCCATGGGCGTTCCAACCGCTATGAATACGACTTCGGATTCTTGCAGTGTTAATTGTAGGTCGGTAGAAAAAGATAAGGATTTGTTTTGTTGGTTGTCCCGAACCATTTTTTCAAGTCCTGGTTCATAAATCGGTACAATGCCTTGTCTGAGGTTGGCTATTTTCTTTTCATCAATATCAACACATGTGACTTTATTGCCCATTTGTGCAAAACAGGCGCCACTGACGAGGCCGACATAGCCCGATCCAATAATTGTTATATTCATTTAGTATTACAAAGGTAAATATGAACCTGGTATTATACCCAGATTAATCAGGTTATATTAGTATAAGATAAAAATTATTTTCTCAAACGTTTATTCTGTTTTCAAATAAAACAATGTGTCTGTTTTGGTATCTAACAATATTTCAAATTCTTGGCTGTCCCTTAATAATTCATTTAATCGACCCATGAATCCTCTTTTTTTATTCACAAGTAAATATTTCACATCAAATTCCTTCATTTTTGCTTTTACATCATCAGTAGATTTAGATTCAGTAGCAAATGTTGCCATGTGTGCCTTACCAAACCAATCTCCCATGACAACACCATTAAAATCATTTTGAATAAAGGCTTTACTGACTTTAAACACTTTTTTAGCTTGCCGTTCATTTAAAAGTTTTGCGAACTGATACCATTTGTTTTTCTTTTGTTTCC
Source organism: uncultured Alcanivoracaceae bacterium (assembly GCA_913061105.1). Taxonomy (GTDB): domain Bacteria; phylum Pseudomonadota; class Gammaproteobacteria; order Xanthomonadales; family Marinicellaceae; genus NORP309. The sequence goes on from CAJXVJ010000209.1 coordinate 1,922, forward strand.
AGTTGTTCCACTCTATTGTGTTACTGGGCAATGGTTGTTTTTGATTTTTAAGGTGAACTGAATAACCCAAATAGATCACAGATGAAACAATGATTATTGAAACCATGATTTGTTTGGATTTTAAAGGTAAATAGTTATCTGGTTTCAACCTATTCAGGACAGTGCCGAACGGATAAGCAGCAAAAATGGCCAATAAAGGCAATATGGCAAAAAGGTACCTGAGTATTTGTGATGTATAAAACCAGAAGGCCAAATTTAATAAAACAAATGCGGCCATATACCTGAAATACTTTTTCATAAATAGGCAGCAAACTGTTAATGGAATTCCGGCGATTAAAAACCAACCCATAAAAGATTTGACAAAGTATTTATCAGTTCCTAATAACCAGGGCAATTGTATAAAGTTGGTGAAAATTCTTCTCACTCCATGTCCTATGAGTAAATCTTGCTTTTGTACAACCACATCACGTTCTGTCCACAACCAGTATCCAAAAAACTCTTGCGCAAATGGGTGAATGGGATTGCCTGCAATAATTAAATTTCGGATATACCAAGGGCTTCCTACCAGCAAAGCCAGACCCATAAACTGCAAGGCTTGTTTCCACTTAAAATGGCTTAAGAATACCCAAAGTGTTAGTGGCAACACCCATATCAAAGCCAAATATTTTGAACCAACGGCAATGCCCAACATCATGGCAGAAAAATACAACCACTTTTGGTTGTTTTCTTTTTGCCACAAATACAAAAATGTGACACTGGCAAAAACAAACAGAGATAAACCAAGGTCAATGTAACCAACCACCATAAATGTTTTTAGTGACCCAACTTGTAACAAAATAACACAAGCAATAATTGCCATGATCTTATTGAAAGCATCAACCACCAAAGAATACAAACCTGTTATTATTAAAAACAAAGACAAGCCTATAAACATTCGGGCCAATACCTCACCTTGATCTGAACCCAAATACAGATAACCCAGTGAAAATGCCATATTAATATTGTGGCTAAACACAGGATAGCGCATGTATTCATTGACCATTAAGCCATGATTTTCAGCATAAAACTTGGCGTACGGCAAATGGTAACGCACCGCATCAGACACATAATCAGGAAAAAACACTTGATACATATTGGGCAAAAACAAGACCAATAAAATCGCAACCAGGCCCACATGACTAAATAACCCTTGGGTCAATTTATTCACATCTATAACAATAGCACCTTGCTTAGCAAGATTGACCAAGTAAAAAACAGGGATAACCAACAATACCACAGTGGCTGATGCAACTGTATAAAATTGAAACAAGGCCAAAAAGAAACACAACAATAACACCAACCCAAACCCAATAGAAACATTGGCAAAAAACTTTAAGGGCCATTGCTTTTTTTCAAGCAATTGTTGTGTAAAAAACGCCCCATTCAAATAAAAAATCAGAGTAAAAACAATGATTGCGACAACAGGATTGGTTTGATAATAAGTCATGGTTTTCTAAATACAAAAAATTTCAATACATAATAATTGAGTACAAAAGTTGAAGCCTCGGCAAAGACTTTTGCTATGACCGATTTAATCAAAAACACATCAACAAAGACATACAATAAAAACGTAGAAATGCCCAATGAAACGGCCACAGCCATCAGGTATTTGATTAAAGGCTTTATGATGTTTTGCTTATTATTGAAGACAAAGTTTTTGTTCGCAATAAAATTAAAAAATCCACTGCATAGGCGAGAAATGATGTGCGCTGCAATAAAGTGCGCGGGAAAAAACCATATCAACCCAAGAAAGATAACATAGTCTATTAAAAAGGACAAAAAGCCAACCCCAGAATATTTTGCAAAAGAACCCAATACCCTTAATGAATCGACAACAGGCCTAAATTTTGAGTTGGCATTGTCATCAAAATATTGGGTTTCAATGGGTATTTGATCAATTTGAATGTTCTTTTTCGCTGCCATCATCAACATTTTCATTTCCGATTCATAACGACCTGGTTCAACATTATCTAAAAACAATTGGGCAAACTCTGCCGATAACATGCGGTATCCAGATTGGGTGTCTTTTAAACTCTGTCTATACAGCAATCGAAATATCCAAGCCATACCAACATTGCCAATTTTACTGCGCAATGGCATTTTATCAATATCAGATCTGACCCCAACAACCAATTGATAAGGGTTATTGTTTGCAAAATCGATAAAGTCTTGTAATTCTTCTGGCCTATGCTGTCCATCACTATCAATCAACACAATGTTTTCAGCGTTTTGTTTTAAGGCGTATTCAATGCCTGTATGAATGGCAAATCCTTTGCCTTTGTTTTCATCATGGCTCAAAACAGTCACATCATGTTTTTTAGATATCTCGTTGATGATTGTTTTATTGGCCTCATCACAGCCATCATCGACAATGATGATATTGCTTGAATACACCAAAGATTTGATCACCACTTGCTCAATTATTGCACCTGGATTGTAGGCTGGGACGATGATTGTGATGTTGTTATCAACCATAATTTATTCTTATTAGAATTGTCTTATTATTGATTATTTGAAAGCTCATTTACACTATTTAATAACATTACATTGTTTTTCAAAAAGCTTTAATGCTTCTTCGTATAATAAAATATCATAATTGACAAGCTCTTTTATTCTAACAATATCCTCTTCTTCAACTGTTAAATCAATGCCTTTATTTATTATTTGAATGTCCTTCAAAGCAATTCCAGTTTTGTTTTTAAAAATTTCTACTGATGTTTCAAATTGTTCAGTTAAACCGATAAAGTCCATTTTTTGCAGCCTATTTAATGCTAACTCAAATTGTTTTTCACCCACAAAATATTCTGAATTTACATACTTTAATTTAAAATCGTCTATGGCAAAAATTTTTGTTTGATAATTAGTGACTTGTCGTTTCATTAAGTCTAATTTATCTAATACCTCTGATACGGAGGCATCTTTAAACTCAGGGGACAATTTTTTTCTGTGCCCAATAATTGAAAGGGTTCTTGCAACTGGTTCTCGTAAAAAAGTGGCATAAAATGGATTACTTAAGATTTCACCACCTAAGTTGTAAGGATAATGCCCACAAACAACGCGACGTTCATTTAAGTTAAATTCTTTATCGTTTTTTACTTTGTCGACAATCTCATGATTATCTAAGTACCAACCTTTATTGTTGTTTCTTAGCTCAAGATTCGAAGGATATAACTGCATGCCCAAAGAATCATTTAACATTCTTCTAAATGAAGTGCCTGCTGTTTTCATTATGTGAATAAAAAATATTGTTTTCATATATCGAATAGTTTCCCTAAAGAATCAAATAACCATGGCATTATACATAAGGTTACTTATTGTATATAAATAAACATTGTTTAAAATTAAAATATAAAACAGATAAAATATTAGCATTAAAACCAAAAGACCAATTATATTCAGAATGACATTAGGTTAATATATAAAAAAATAGGGCGTTTTTTAATAACCTCAAAATTTGAATCATGTTATACTTTTTTAAAATGAATTTTCACCACCACATGACCTAAAAACCAATTAATTAATTTAGACGAGATATATTAATGGAACAAAAACAAATTGATGAAATAACAAACTATATTGCAAAATTTCAACCTGGATGTGAAAAATACCTTTCACCCTTATGTGATCCAAAGGATAAAAAAGTGCTTGTTATTGGTTCAGGTTGGGGCACAGAAATAGCCTGGTTACTTAGTAAAGGAGCAAAAGAAATTGTTGGGATTGATCCTGCTCCAAGATCACAAATTCCATTGGATATCTATGTTGAAAAAAACAAACTAAAAGGTGACTACCAAATTATCAAAGGACAAATAGAAGACCTGGTCAAAGAAAAAGAAAAATACTTTGATTTAGTGGTTTCGCACAATGTTTTTGAACACATTATGGATCTAACAAAAGTCTTTAATAACATACCAAAGATACTTTCAGAAAATGGGAAAGTGGCCATTTTTACAGACCCACTGTATTATAGCTCTGTTGGTGCCCACTTAAACATAGAGCCTTGGGAACATTTATGGGGTGATTTGGACGCCATTAAAGAAAGAGTATCCAATTATCAATGGCATGAATTCAGTAACGGTTTAAATAAAATGACGGTTTCCTCATTCTTAAAAGAGGTCATAGATTCTGGAGCCATAATCACTCAGTTCTTTTTAAAACCAGATAGGAACTTAGATAAGTTCCATTTGTATCAAGATAAACTTAAAAACATTCCCCCAGCTGATTTAACGATCGAGGGGATATCTATTGAGTTATATTACAGCTCATAAAAAATCATTTAACATAACATCTTGACAATGTTAATAACATCATATATTGCTGGTTTTTGTGAAGAAAAAGGGGTCAGCTTGAATTCAAGAGTCAAATACAACACTAAAGATTCCGTTATTCATTACACATCTGATGGTTAAGTGAGGCAATGACTAATATATGGTTTATGATGACTTTATTGAATGTGTGTTCTAGAATAGTTGCTTAGGAAAAGTATGAGAAAGATTATAATATTGTTGTTACTCTTTTTATTTTTTAAAGATGCAAACGCTAAATATATTGATTATGAACTTATAGAACAAAGACGAAGTATTATTATT
>CAJXVJ010000210.1 GCA_913061105.1 uncultured Alcanivoracaceae bacterium
ATATAATTCATAATTTGTGAAGAATACTATTATACTCAAGTCATTATCTTAAATCACTCAAAAGCAAAATAAATTTCGTAATCAAAATAAACTGACAATATTTTGTCATTCAAATGTGTTGAATAGCTAAATAGGTTATTTTCTTATAACTTACTAAGTTAGCAAAACAAGTTAATAGTAAATATAAGTAAAAATTAGTAAAAAAATGGTGAAAAATAAAAACAATTGAAGTATCCTTGAACGTAGAAGGGTATTTTGGTTGTTTAATAAGTCAGTGCATCTACTGTAAAAATCAAAAGTCAAATATTAAAATTTAAGTAACAAAGGGTAAATCAGTGAGCGAGAATAATACAGAGTTGGACCTATCGGGTTTAAAAGTAATGGTTATTGACGATTCAAAAACCATCAGAAGAACGGCAGAAACTCTATTGAAGAAAGAAGGCTGTGATGTTGTTTCAGTCGAAAATGGTTATGAAGCATTGTCACTCATATCTGATTTGCACCCAGATATAATTTTTGTTGATATCATGATGCCACGTTTAGATGGATATAAAACTTGTGCATTAATCAAAATGAATCAAGAATTCAAATCTACTCCAGTCATAATGTTGTCATCTAAGGACGGTTTGTTTGATAAAGCCAAAGGAAAAGTAGTAGGTGCTGAACTGTATTTAACAAAGCCATTTACTAAAGAAGAATTACTTGAAGCAATAAAAACACATATAAAGGCAGGTTGATATGGCGAAAAATAGTGTAAAACCATTTGAGTTGTTGAGTGAGTATGAGCGCTTAAGTCTAAAGCATACAGTTAAAGCACAACAAGAAAAAATAAAAGATCAATGGTCAGGTGTGGGTTTTAAAGTTGATGAAACCCATTATGCACTTGCAATCGATAAGATTGTAGAGGTATTGATTTTAACAGAAACAACTAAAATACCTGGTATATCCTCATGGGTATTAGGATTAGGAAATATACGTGGTAACTTAATTCCAGTTGTAGACTTAAAGTCTTATTTGTTCCAAAAAACAACCAAAACTACGGCACATACGCGTATGGTTGTTATACAACAGGTTGGGGGGCAGGTTGGATTGGTTGTTGATGAAGTATTTGGCCAAAAACATTTTGTCAGCAAGCAAGTATTGAAAAGTACCAAAAAATCCCAAAAAGAAAATCCATTAAAATATGTAAATATCGCGTACCAAGAAGATGACATCGTATGGAATGTTTTTGATGATGAGTTGTTAATCAGTGATTCATCGTTCCAGAATGCTGCAGCAATATAACGAAAAGAGAGTGAAATTATGAGTGTAACGTCAAGCGATTTAGGCGGTCAAGCAAAAACTTTGCCGATGTGGCAAGTAATTATTCTATTGGCATTGATTATTGGCTTTATTGTCAACTCGATTACCTTAGGGAATTTGAATGATAATAGGGTAAAACATGTCCAAGCTACCGATGACATACAAATTAAAGCACAGCAGTTGGCTCAACATGCTGAATTGACAGCATCTGGTGATCAAGATTCGTTTGATAACCTTAAAGCCAAAAGAGATGTTGTTCAAAATAAGATCCAATCATTAGACAACGGAGATCCTGGAAATTATCCAGATGTTCCCCTTGCTGTTAAAGATACTCTAACAACTATGATGATTTCATGGACGCAGATTGATGAAAACATCCAAAAGATATTGGAAAAACGAGATTTGATTCAAAACATGTCTGGTATTTACAATAAATTTGCATCTCAAATTCCTTTGTTACAAGCCAAAAGTGACGAAGTGGTTCAACAATTGGTGAAAATTAGGGCATCTGGAGAGCAAATTCGTATTGCCAGTAACCAAATTGTATTAGCAGATAGAATGTTAAGAAGAATGGGGGATGTATTAAAAGGCGGAATGGATGCGGTCCAAGCAGCAGAAGATTTATCAACAGATACCAGTAGATTCTCACGTGTTTTAAATGGCATGTTTAATGGTGATCAAAATATCAAAGCAGTAACAGATCAAACAGTGATTGAATCATTGGGTGCTGTTTATAACATCTTTACAAGCTTACAAGGCGATATTGATGAAGTGATGAATGCCCAAGATCTATTTGATTCACAAGTCGCTAAAGTCGATATTGTAAATGATACGCCAATATTTGTAGAACAAGCAAAAGATTTATCAGATAGATTAAAAGAAGAAATCCCTAAGATACCATCAGTCGAAGCTCAGTATATATTAGGTGCATTGTCTGTATTATGGCTAATGTTCATCCTCTTTTCATTAACTAAGAGTGATAGAAAACGCGCAAAAGAAGCACAAGATCTTAATGAAAGAAACCAGCTGGCCATTCTTAGATTGTTAGATGAGATGGGGTCATTGGCAGATGGTGATTTAACTGTAAACGCAACAGTATCTGAAGACATTACTGGCGCAATTGCTGATTCGGTTAACTTTGCCGTAGAAGCATTGAGGAGCTTAGTAAAAACCATTAACGATGCCTCAGTAGGTGTGGCATCAGCTGCTCAAGAAGCACAAGCAACAGCATTACATCTGGCAGAAGCGAGTGAGCATCAAGCCCACCAAATTACCAATGCATCTGCTGCGATTAATGAAATTGCAGTATCAATTGATGAGGTTTCAATCAATTCATTGGAGTCTGCTGATGTGGCACAAAGATCAGTACTTATTGCACATAATGGCGCTGAAATTGTAAGACAAACCATTGAAGGTATGGATAACATTAGGAACCAAATTCAAGAAACTTCAAAAAGAATTAAACGATTGGGTGAAAGTTCCCAAGAGATTGGTAACATAGTTGAATTAATTAATGACATATCAGAACAAACAAACATATTGGCATTAAACGCAGCGATTCAGGCGGCATCTGCTGGTGAAGCTGGACGTGGTTTTGCTGTTGTTGCCGATGAGGTACAGTCACTGGCTGAACGTGCGTCTAATGCAACAAAACAAATTGAGTCATTGGTATTAACCATTCAATCAGATACGAATGAAGCGGTTGCTTCAATGGAGCAAACAACAGCTGAGGTGGTAGATGGAGCCAAACGGGCAGAAAATGCTGGTGATGCACTGACAGAAATTGAGGCAGTATCAAACGACTTGGCAGAATTGATTCAAAATATTTCAGAATCAGCCAAGCAACAATCAGTAGCTGCAACCAATATATCAGGAACCATGAACGTAATTCAAGAGATTACGACTCAAACATCTGTAGGTACACAACAGACGGCAGAGTCAATTGGAAACTTGGTGGAATTAGCAAATGAGCTAAGGCTATCAGTTCAAGATTTCAAGTTACCAACTGAAGAATTTTAAAATAAAATTGTGAAGAATTCTGCACAAGAAGGTATGATTTTTTTCCCAGATTTTAAATTGTTTGATTATAGTAAATGGTCAGCAATGTTAGAAAAGAGAGTAGGGATAACAGTTCCAAAAGAAAGAGAATCATTTCTTCAGACTAAAATATGGTCACGCATGCGTGAACTAGGAGTCGAGACTTTTTCAGAATATTGGCAAATTATTAATAATGGCATTACAGGTAATCTAGAGTGGAGTGAGTTGTTAGATCGATTAACAGTGCATGAGACAAGTTTTTTTAGGCACAAACCATCTTACGAACTTGTTGCAAATGATTTTTCTGAAGTCTTGTCAAAAAACAATAAGTTTCATTATAAAATTTGGAGTGTTAGTTGTGCAACAGGGGAAGAGCCATATTCATTAGCCATGTTGTTACAGACATTAAAAGATGGATCAGACAAAGAAAATGTCTACTACGGAGTCACAGCAACAGACGTAAGTAAACCTGCCTTATCACTTGGAGATAATGCGTATTACAGTAATGATAAAAAAATTGAAATTGACAGTGAATATAGACAACACTTAACAGAAGTTAATGACAATATATTTACCATTAATAAAGAAATTAAAGAAAGAGTTGCATTTGGGGTATTTAATTTATTAAAAATACATGAAATGCCCAATATAAAATTTGACGTCATCTTTTGTCAAAATGTATTAATATATTTTTCAAAAGAAAGAAAAATTGAAATTTTAGAAGGTTTCAAAAGATTTTTAAAAAGAGGTGGCATGTTGATACTCAACCCAACAGATATTGGGAATTGGAAAAGTAAAAACATGACACGTATAACTTATAAAAGAACATTAGCATATAAATTAGACTAGATAATAAATATGAGTGATATTGAACAAATAGATTTTTCAACATTGATTTGGGTAAAGAAAGAACTCGATGAAACTTTCAGTAGAGCACAAGCTGCTATTGAAGAATACGTAGAGAACCCAGAAGATGAAAACCAATTACAATTTTGTGCAACTTATTTACATCAGGTACAAGGTACACTGAAGATGGTTGAGCTCTATGGCGCAGCTATGGTTGCAGAAGAAATGGAGCAAGTGGTTAAGAAAATATTAAATAAAGAAGTGGATTCTGAAAAAGATGCTTTTGAAGTTCTCATGAGAGGCATAATTTTATTGCCAGATTATTTAGAAAGAATTCAGCTAGGCTATAAAGATATCCCAATGGTTTTATTGCCTTTGGTGAATGATTTAAGAACAGTTAAGGGAGATCAACTTCTTTCAGAAAGCGCTTTGTTTAACCCTGATTTGAGTTTGGGATTACCTGAATCAAATTTAAGATCTAGTTTTACCTTAAGCCAAAATCAATTGGTTCAAGTTGTTAAAAAAATTCGTTCAGCCTATCAAGTATGCTTATTAAATTGGCTTAAAAATGTAGATGTAAATGCCAACCTTAAAAAAATACAAATCATCGTTGATAAACTAAAAACAGTGATAACACCAGTTGATGAAAAACAGCTATTCTGGGTGGCAGGCGGTTTGTTTGAATCATTAATTAGTGGTGGACTAGAAGCTTCAGTCACAGTTAAGCAATTGGCAGCCAGATTAGATCAATCAATTAGAATGATTACTGTTCCTGATAGCAAGGTAGATAATTATTACAAAGATTTGACTAATAACTTATTGTATTATGTTGCCCTATCTGACAGTAAAGATCGAAGAATTAATGAAATTCAACAGTTTTTCAATTTATCAAATTTCATATCAGATGACAAAGAGATTGAACATGCCCAAAGCAGTTTATCTGGTAAAAATCGCGAGTTACTAGAGTCAGTTACTAATGTTATTAAAGAAGATTTAATGACAATCCAAGAGAGTTTAGATTTATATAATCGAAATGACCAAGCAAGTTCTGCTGATCTAGAATCAATAATGGATTCTATGAGAAAAATTTCAGATACTTTAGGAATTATTGGAATAGGTGTTGCTCGTGAGAAAATTCGAGATGACATTACATTAATTGAAGGTAATATTAATGGTGAAGATAAATTAGAAAGTGACACAATAATGCATATTGCTGAAACTTTATTATTTGTTGAATCGTCATTAGATGAAAATATTTCAATGTTGGGTGATATTAAAGAAAAAACAGTTGAGGAAGAAGAAAAATCCGTTTCATCTACGGAAATGAAAAAAATCATGGATACTCTGGCTAAAGAATCCATTTTAAATTTACAAAAAATTAAACACAACTTTGTTCAATATATTGAAGAACCATGGAAAAAAGAAACGATTGAATCATCACCTAGATTGTTAAAAGACATAAGTGGTGCATTAAACATGTCTGGATACAAAGATGTGGCTGATCAAATTGATAAGATAGAAATCTATACCTCAAAATACATGCTTAATCCAGATTTCAAATCGACTGCAAATCAGCTTAATATGTTAGCTGAATCAATAGCCAGTCTAGAATACTATTTAGAGTATTTAAGTGATGGTATTAAAGGTGAAGAAAGAATATTAGATTTAGCCAAGACAAACATTGATTCATTATTTGAATCATTAGAGATATCAGAAAAACATAAGAAACAACCAGAAAACATTGATGCAGATTTAGATAACATGTCAGATGATGATTTTGATATGGATGATTTTGATTTAGATGAAGATCTTGATCTCGAAAATGAAGAAGATGAAGAATCTGAATATGATGACTTACTTGCAGATATTGAGCTGGATGATGATTCATCCGATGAAGTTGTTGAAGAACATTCAGATGAGGATACTTCAGAAGAAAACAATATTGAGCTTAGTTTTGAAGAAAAATCAGATGTACCAGATTTGTACGTTACATTTAGTGATGAAACTGATGATGACATTAAGGAAGTTTTCTTAGAAGAATTTGAAGAAGAATTAGAGCATCTTAATACTATATACCCAAGATGGGAAAAGAATCCAGATGATCAACAAGAATTATTAGGTGAAATTAGAAGAATATATCACACATTAAAAGGAAGCGGACGTCTTGTTGGTGCTTTAGCAATAGGTGATTTCAGTTGGTACATAGAAGATATGACTAATCTGGTTTTGAATAATTCACAAAAATTAAATGATTCATATATTCTGGTAATGAATAAATCATCAAAAATACTGCCGTCGCTTTATGAAGCATTGCAAAATAACCTGTCTCTTATACACATCTCCGAGCCCA
>CAJXVJ010000211.1 GCA_913061105.1 uncultured Alcanivoracaceae bacterium
ACCATTATCTCTTAAATAATTTATGAGCCTTTTTAAATCTACAGCAATTGTTAGTGTTTTTACCTTAATATCACGAATATCAGGTTTTATCCGGGATATGGTTGTGGCGGCGTTTTTTGGCACAGGGATTTGGGCAAGTGCGTTTTTTGTGGTCTTTCAGATTCCAAATTTTATGAGAAGACTGTTTGCTGAAGGGTCATTTTCATTGGCCTTTGTTCCAGTTCTGAATGAAATTAAAGCAACAGAGTCAAAATCAAATTTAAAGTTGTTTATCGATAAAATTGCCGGCACATTATTTATCGTTGTTTTTATTGTTTGGCTATTAATGGAGATATTTGCTCCACAAGTCCTAACTTTATTTGCATATACTTGGGTCTCAGAAAAGCCAGAAATATTTTCTGAAGCAGTTTGGATGCTTAGATTTACGTTGTTTTATTTGCCATTAATCTCTTTAGTCGCTTTTGCTGGAGGCATTTTAAACGCACATAAAAAGTTTGCCTTACCTGCGGCCACTCCTATTTTGCTAAATGTTTCTCTTATTGCCAGTGCGTACTTTTTGAATGACAAGTTTGATATTCCAATAAAATCATTAGCTATTGGTGTGTTGATTGCTGGTTTTTTACAATTAATTGTTCAAATTCCTCCGTTGATTAGACTCGGTTTGCTTCCAAAATTTAAATTTGGTTTTAAAGATTCAAAAGTCCGCAAAGTGATGAAGTTAATGGTGCCAACGCTTTTTGCCTCGTCTGTGGCACAAATAAATTTAATATTAGATACTTTGATTGCAACAATGTTGCCAATTGTTGGTGTCAGTTTCCTCTACTATTCAAATAGATTGCTTGAGTTTCCATTGGGGGTATTTGCCATTGCAATTTCAACTGTCATTCTTCCTACTTTGTCACGTCAATTTGCCAAAAATAAATCTGATGAATTTACAAAAACTTTAAAGTGGGCTTTGAATTTAGGGTTGTTTATTGCAATCCCTGCTGCGGTTGGTTTGATAGTATTGGCACAAGAGGTTGTTGTTACGCTATTTCAAAGGGGGGCATTTACTATTGAATCCAGTGAGATGACTGCAATTAGTTTAATGGCATATATGTTGGCTTTGCCAGCGTTTATAATTAACAAAATTCTTTTGCCTGCTTTTTATTCTAGAAAAGACACAAAAACACCGGTACGAATTGGTATTATAGCCATGTTTTCTAATATGGGTTTCAATTTTATATTCGTAGCATTGTTGTGGTATTTGGATTTTGTTGCTTTGCATGTTGGATTGGCTCTGGCTAGTGCGGTTTCTGGGTGGATGCAAACTGTAATGTTATATAGAGGTCTGTTTAGGTTGAAAATAATACCTTCAGGAGTAATTCAATGGTCTGTTGTGTTTAAGATAATTACTTCAAGTTCACTTATGGCAGTCTCAATTATGCTTTTATTATCTCAATTGGGAAATTGGCAAGATCTAACATGGGTCTGGCGTACAATTAATCTAATGGTTGCTATTGCTTTAGGTGTATGCGTTTATCTTGCAAGTTTGTATTTAATGAAAGTTAATTTTAGAAAACTATTGGTGCACCATTGAAATTTATTCGTTATCCACAATTGACACCATTACAAAGTCCTACAGTTGTTACTATAGGAAATTTTGATGGTGTGCATTTAGGGCATCAAGCACTGATTAATAGAGTAACATCAATTGCTAAGGAGAAACAATTACAATCAGTGGTTGTGACCATGCAGCCATTGGCTTCAGAATATTTTAATAAAACTGACAAAACCGTTATTTTAACACCATTTAAATGTAAGTTTAATTTAATCAAGCAATTGTCAGTTGATTGTATGTGTGTGTTAAATTTCAATAAAGACTTGTCGGAATTAACAGCAGAAGAATTTATACAACGGATTTTGATTCGTGGATTGAATGCAAAACACATTATAGTTGGAGACGATTTTAAATTTGGAAAAAATCGCTCAGGTGATGTTCATGTGCTGAAGCGATATTGCCAGCCTTTAGGAATGTATGTAGATTCAATAGATTCAGTTATCAATGATAATTGTCGGATCAGCAGCTCGCAAATTCGAAATGATTTGTCGCTAGGCGAACTAGAAAAAGTAAAAAATTTGTTGGGGCGGTATTTTTCAATAAGCGGGAAAGTGTCAAAAGGACAGCAGTTGGGCCGCACATTAAATTTTCCAACCATTAATATAAAACTCAGAAAACAAGACTTACCATTATCGGGAATTTACTGCGTAAAAGTCAGATTTGATAACAGTGGTGAATACAATGGAGCTGCCAGTATTGGTACACGACCGACAGTGGGTGGCGTTGAAAAATTGCTAGAAGTTTATATACTTGACTTTAATAAGCAAGTTTATGGTCAAAATGTTGAGGTTTTGTTTTACCATAAAATAAGAAATGAAGTAAAATTCGATGGATTAGTGGAATTAAAACGACATATTAAAGAGGATGTGATAAAAACACGTCTATTTTTCAGAAACAATATTTAAACGGAGCTGTTGCGTGAGCAATAATTACAAAGATACACTTAACCTGCCAAAAACAAAATTTTCAATGAAAGCAGGGTTGGCACAAAAAGAACCAAATTGGTTGAAAAAATGTGACGATGAAAATTTATACAACAAACTTCAAGAAGCCAGTACAGGTAGACCACAATTTATTTTGCACGATGGTCCTCCTTACGCAAATGGATCTTTGCATACTGGACATGCGCTTAACAAAATTTTAAAAGATATTATTGTAAAATCTAAATTAATGTCAGGTTTTTCTGCACCATATGTCCCTGGATGGGATTGTCATGGTTTACCAATTGAAATTCAGGTGGAAAAAAAGCACGGCAAAGTGGGTCAAAAAATTGATGCCAAAACATTTCGTCAAAAATGTAGAGAATATGCAACACGTCAAGTAGAAATCCAAAAGACAGAATTTAAAAGGTTAGGTGTTATTGGTGAATGGGACAATCCTTATTTGACCAAAGATTTTAAATACGAAGCCGATATGATTCGAGCTTTGGGTAAGATTGTTGAAAATGGCCATGTTGAAAAAGGCGTCAAACCTGTTAATTGGTGTTTTGATTGTGGTTCAGCATTGGCTGAAGCAGAAATTGAATACCAAGATAAAATTTCTCCAGCTATTGATGTGGCTTATTCTGCTGACGATAATGGATTGTTAGCAACTGCTTTTGGTCTAGAAAAGCTTAATCAAACTGCAGCTATCCCAATTTGGACAACCACACCATGGACATTGCCAGCTTCTTTAGCAGTATCATTACATGCTGAGCTAGAGTACTCTTTGGTTGAAGGACACAAAAGTTTCTTGTTGGTGATTGCTACTGAGTTAGTTAATGATGTCAGTGCGAGATATGGTTTTGAAGCTAATATATTGGCAACAATTACAGGTGAGAAATTAGAGGGGCTTAAATTACAGCATCCTTTCTATGAAGACAGGCAGGTGCCTGTTATTCTTGGTGATCATGTTACTGTTGAAGCAGGTACTGGTGCAGTGCATACGGCTCCTGGTCATGGTGTTGAAGATTTTAATGTCGGTAAACAATATGATCTTGAAATATACAATCCGATGGGTGGCAACGGTGTCTTTCTAGAAAGTACGCCAATTTTTGGAGGTCAGTATATTTGGAAAGCCAATAAAACCATTGTTGAATTATTAAAAGAAAATAATGTATTGCTTAATTTTGAGGACATTGATCATTCTTATCCACATTGTTGGAGACATAAAACACCAACGGCATTTAGGACCACTCCACAATGGTTTGTTAGCATGGATAAGCAGAAACTTCGTAAAAAAGCATTAGAAGAAATCCGAAATGTAAAATGGGTCCCAGATTGGGGTGAAAGTCGCATCTATTCTATGATTGAAAATCGCCCAGAATGGTGTATCTCCAGACAGAGAACATGGGGTGTCCCCATAACATTGTTTACCCATAAAGAAACGGGTGAATTGCATCCAAATACTCTTAAAATCATGGAAAATGTAGCTAAAATGGTCGAAAAGGATGGAATTGATGCATGGTTTGATACTGAGTCAAACCAGTTAATCGATGAGGCTGATGACTATGATAAAACCACCGATGTATTAGATGTATGGTTTGATTCTGGTGTTAGTCACTATGCTGTTTTAACTGCACGAGATTATCTGTCTCAACCAGCAGACTTGTATTTAGAAGGATCAGATCAACATAGGGGATGGTTTCACTCATCTTTATTAACAGGTGTGGCAATAAATAATCAAGCACCCTATAAACAGGTTTTAACCCATGGTTTTGTGGTTGGTCAAGATGGAAGAAAAATGTCCAAATCATTGGGGAATTTTATTTCACTCAAACAAATCGTGGATACTTATGGTGCTGATATTTTGCGATTATGGTGTGCATCAGCCGATTATTCAAAAGAAATCACCATTTCTGATGAAGTAATGAAACGTGTTTCAGACGGTTACCGTCGAATTCGTAATACAGCAAGATTCTTCATGGGTAACTTAAATGAATTTGATGCATCCTCTCAATTATTAAATATTGGTGATTGTGCATTACTTGACCAGTGGGCGATACGAAAGGCTGGCCAGTTGCAAGCAGAAATAGTTGAAGACTATAACAACTACCAATTCCACAACATCTATCAAAAAATCAGTTCATTCTGTTCGCAAGATATGGGTGCTTTTTACCTAGATGTATTAAAGGACAGATTATACACGGCGAAAACAGACTCAGATGCCCGTCGATCAGCACAAACTGCCATGCACCATATATTACAGTCATTGGTTCGTTGGATGGCACCAATCATGACTTATACGGCCGATGAGATTTGGAAGTTGATTGGTAATGAAGAAAACATTTTGTTTGAACAATGGTATGACATTCCAAAAGTTGCCAATAATAGCGATTTGAGTGATGATAATTGGGAGCTGATTCGTGATATTAGAAATGCCAATACTAAACTGTTAGAGCAATTAAGAATTAATGGAGACATTGGTTCTTCTTTGGATGCGAGTGTGGACATTTATGTTGAAGATGAGACTTACAAGCAATTGAGTTCTATTAATGACGAACTAAGGTTTGTATTAATTACTTCTGGTGCGCAGATGTTGCCGCTATCAGAAAAGCCTGACAATGCACAAGAGTGCCAATTAGAAGAAGGCACAGTTTACATTGTTGCTGAAGTGGCCTCAGGTGAAAAATGTGTCAGGTGTTGGCACAAACGTGAGAGCGTAGGGACCAATAATAAACACCCGGAACTATGTGGACGATGTGTTGAGAATATTGATGGCAAAGGTGAAATCAGAACTTATGCCTAATTCAAATCAATTGGAAACACTGAAACAAAAATCAGGATTGTGGTGGCTTTGGGTTAGCGCTATCGTTGTTATATTAGACCAATGGACTAAAGTGATTGCTACTCAATCATTAGAGATGTATCAAGCAGTAGTGGTTAATGATTATCTAAATTGGACTCTCATGCATAACGAAGGCATGGCATTTAGTATCCTTGCGGATCAATCTGGTTGGCAAAGATGGGTCATAAGCATAATTGCCATTATTATTGTTGTTTGGTTGTTAACGTGGCTTAAAAAAAATGATTATAAAAATCATTACCTCAATCTAGGGTTAACATTTGTGATTGGTGGAGCGATTGGAAATACATATGATAGGTTGAATTTAGGTTATGTGATTGATTTTATCGAAGTCCATTATGAAAAAAACTTTTGGCCAGCATTTAATATTGCCGATACAGCCATAAGTATTGGTGCGTTTTTCTTGATCATTGATTTAATTTGGGGTGAGCATGAAAATTAGCCTAGCTAATCCTAGGGGATTTTGTGCTGGAGTTGATCGGGCCATTGAAATTGTCAATCGTGCCATTGAGTTATTTGGTGCGCCAATCTATGTTAAGCACGAAGTGGTCCATAACCGTTTTGTGGTCAATAATTTAAAAGCAAAAGGTGCCATATTTGTTGAAGAATTAGAAGAGATTCCAGATGATAATATTGTTATATTCTCTGCCCATGGTGTTTCGCAAGAAGTCAGAAAAACGGCCAAACAGCGTGGTTTAAAAGTATACGATGCAACATGCCCATTGGTGACTAAAGTACATATGGAAGTTTTGCGTTATTGTAAAAGTAATTTTAATCTCATTCTTATTGGTCATGAGGGACATCCTGAGGTGGAAGGCACTATTGGTCAATGGGACAGTGAAAAAGGCAATGGTTCGGTTTATATTGTAGAATCTGTAGAAGATGTGAGTAATTTAAATTTTAATGGCAATCACAAATTAGCTTATGTTACACAAACTACATTATCATTAGATGACACGGCTGAAGTGATTGCTGAGCTAAAGTTAAAGTACCCACAAATACAAGGCCCAAAACATGATGATATCTGTTATGCCACTCAAAATCGCCAATTAGCTGTGAAAGACTTGGCACAGGATCTGTCTCTTATACACATCTGACGCTGCCGACGATCTACTCTGTGTAGA
>CAJXVJ010000212.1 GCA_913061105.1 uncultured Alcanivoracaceae bacterium
GATGTGTATAAGAGACAGTCTCTATTGTCTTTTATACACAAGAGGTCCTTTTTGTGATTTATTGGGTTGTTTTAGTGCTGTCGAAATTTTTTTTGTCAATTTAAAATTTTATACCTATGACATAACATCAAAGTTATTTGACCGTTGCAATTATTATTTTAAAAATTGATACAATGTATATAGAAAAATATTTGATCTGATTTTTAATCAAAGCCACTGACAAAAATAACATCTTCTCGATAGGCATAAGCAGCACCAGCTGCGGAACCATTGTCACTGTCTTTGATAGTACCAGCTATTGCCCAATCATGTGTCAGAAAAACGGCTCGACCAAATTCTTCACCCGATGAACCTTCAGAAGGCGTTAATTTGTCAGATTGATTCCAGAAGTCACCATCAAAATCATAAAAATAAATAGAACCAGAATTAACTCCGTTGTCATCATCACTCCAAGCTCCAATCAGCACCCGATCTCCGTGTAGACTAACAGAGTGACCAAATTCATCATTTCCAGCTGCATCATTGGCTGTCAATTTCTCAGTTTCCACCCACAGATCATTCATTGTATCCAAATCAAAAATATAGGCAGATCCTGAACTTTCACCGTTGATATCATCATCTTTTGATGCACCAATCAACGCCCGATTTTCAAATAAACTCACTGAAATTCCAAAACCATCTCTGTCCTGACCATCGCTGGCAATCAACTTAGTTTGTTGATTGTTGGATAATGATTCAAAAATATAGGCAGTTCCATTCCTACCTGGCTGAGTTTGATTGGCTCCAACCAACCCACGATTTTGATACAAACTTACTGATTGACCAAACCGATCACCGAATGCACCATCGTTGGCTAATAAAGTAGTTGATTGAATCCATTCCAAGGTGTCTTCGTCAATTTCAAACACATGAGCAACGCCTGTTCCATTGCTTGGCGCACCGATTAATGCCTTATCACCAAACAAACTGACTGAGTATCCAAATTGTGCGGTAAGTAAAGGAATGTTAGCGGTTAATCTGGCAGTTTGGTTCCAAACGCCATTGCTGAAATCAAAAACATACACAGCTCCTGCTGAAGCAACTCCATCAATAATTTTTGAATAAGCGCCGACCAGTAAACGATCTTGCCCCAAACTGACTGAATAACCAAATCCATCATTAGTAATTGTATCATCACCAGTAATTTTTTGGGTTTGAACCCATTGGCTACCAATAAATTCAAATATGTATGCCGAACCTGAAAAGCTGCCATTGAGGTTATCTCTGTTGGCTCCGATCAAAGCCCGATTTCCTGATATACTGACTGCATTACCAAACATTTGGCCGCCTATTGCATCTTCAGGATTAACCAATATTTTCTCTTCAGCCAACAAAGCCCGTAAACTTTCAGTATGCGCATCATTATTTTTTATGATTAAATCAGCATTTACCACAAAACTTGCTAACAAAAGAAAAGTTAAAATTTTAAAATTTATAATTGTTTTATTCATTGTATTCTCCTTATAACACAGTTGTTTCATAGGTGATTCGTACCCCAGCAAAAATCACATCTTGTCCTGGTGTTGTCACATTATCGATTTCTACATCAATAAAATAGGACCTGTCATTGCCTACAGCTGCATTCAGCGCATCAATTATCACTTCTGCATAAGGGCTGTTGGATGATGTCAGTGTAGATAAATTAATTACTCCATTTGAGGTGCCAAATACTCGAAACCCCAGTTTGGCCACAACGGAACCACTACCCGAATTATCACCAGCCATCACTTCAAACTTTGTAATCACTGCATCAGCAGGCAAATCTACATCAGCATGAAATTTAGCTGGGCCACCACCGGAATATGTTGAATGTAAACCAGTCAATCCTAAGAAGTTAAGAGTAGAATAAGTAAAAACGTGGCTTTCTGGTATAAATGATTTATAGCTTACGTATGCAGTACGGGTTTGTTTCTTGCGGGTAATTTCACCATCTGGTTTAATGGTCATGATTTTTTCAACGCTGTTTGCTTCTGATTGAAAAAAGAATTGATTGGTGCTTGGGTCAATTTTTAAATACCAATCAGCACCATTACTATTTCTTCTAAAATGAAGACTGGGAGTACTATTTGTTCCACTAAGCCTGAGTTCATCGCTTGAATCCCCATGAATATTAAGTATCGCAGCTGGATTAGTCAGACCTATACCAACTCTACCAGCTGTATAGTCGATGCCATTGGGATTACTGCTCCATAAACTGGTACTATTATCAGTAAATTGAGCCTGAATCGCATAAGGTGCTGAGTTAATTGCAACTCTTGGCATTAATGAAAAAAAGCCGGGGGTTCCAGTAGGGTCTTGTATAAATAAGTGAATCCATAAATCCTGGCCATCGAAGAAAATGTCACCGAAATCCAATTCGGTATTCAATAATCCATCCTCTATAACTAATGTCTGGGTGATTTCGGATAATTCAGAATTAATCGCCATGTTATCAGGGTTATCATAAAGCCTGAATTTAATATCAAAGCTCCCATTAGCTGGGGCTCCTTCATACATGACTTGCCCTTGATAATTAAATGCTGTTGTTGCAGCTTGTAGACAGTTGATTGACACAACTGATATTAAATAACACACTATTCTTATAGTTTTAATCATTATATTCTCCTATTCAAAACCATTTACAAAAATCACATCAGTATTTATTTGGGTTATGGGTTTTAATAAACCACTAAATACTTTAAAGGTTAAATCACTATCAGTGGATACACTTATCCCTGTTAGGGTCTCTGCGATAGAGCTTGTCACGATAATATCTGCTGCTGGATTAACTGGGGTTGATACCGCATATCCCCTGGATATATGAGACAGAGTTAATTCACCAAAAGGCGAACCTCTTGTATTCTCACTATGAGCAAATACACTATTAATCAATAAGGCAGTACCAAAACATATCATTGTTTTTTTATACACTTGTTATTCTCCAAACTTCTACGAGAGGGAAATTATAGGCATTATGAGAAGGTATCTGTTACTGAAAAAATTTGACAAATCATGACAAATTAAGAAAACCATCACTAAAATGGCAATAATTGATCTATAATCATGATTTACACTCTTAAATGAGTCAATATGAGCCAAATATACAAATTTCTTGAATTTAGTGTGGATTCCCAAGCACACCTATTGTTAAAAGCAGGCCAACGCATAGATATCACATCAAGGGCGTATAAATTACTTGTTTATTTTTTACAAAACCAATCAAAAACCCTTTCACGAGATCAACTGAACCAACATGTATGGTCTGACAGAGTTGTTACTGATTCATCTTTAGATAAACTCATACAAAGATTAAGAAAGTTATTAGGAGACACCAAACAACACAAAGAAATAATAAGCACCATTCATGGAGTTGGATTTGTGTTTTTGCCGGAAGTAACTGTCAGTAGTAAGAATACAGAATCATTAAATCAAGAAAAACAGGGTAAAAATAGATTTAGAATAGTTCTGGCAACAGTATTATTGTTAGTATTTGTGATTTATTATTTTAAAGTGGGCTCTGATAGCCCAAATGATATAACAATCATTTCTCAATCCCAAGCGGCTCCAATAATTGTAAGTTTGATACCTAATATGGCAGATATAAATGATACCAATCAAGCATGGATGGTTAAAGGAGGCATGCACTATTTGTATGAAAAATTTAATAGTTCTGTGGGAGTAGATGTTAAAAATATTAGTTTACAGACCCTTGCAGATAATGATCCAGAAAAATTTGCCATTGATTTAAATCAAAATAAAGAAACAAACTCATCAATTATGATTTCAATGAAAGAAGCCAATGAGCAATACAATGCCGATGTTAAAATCAGAACAATAGATGGGGTTCTTGACCAAAAAAATTTTAAGTCAGTCAGTATCAAAACAATTTACGATGATATTGCACTGTGGGCTCAGGACGCTCTAAAGATAAAAAAAGCACCTGTTAATGATGTAACCGATAGCACTATGAGCAATCACAGGTATGCAGTAGAAAATTATATGCGCGCTATTTCTGCAGAATTAAGTGGAGATGCCAAACAAGCGATTAAATACCTCGAACTGGCGACTAATGAAGATAAAAAATTCTGGTTAGCGTGGTTGAAATTAAGTACAAATTACAGAAAACAAGGGCAATACGAAAAAGCCATGTCTATTGTAAAAGTTTTTGAGAAAGCAAAAATTACTGACAAGTTTAAGATCATGGTGGTTAATTCAAAAATCAATATTCACAATGCCATGGGTGATTTTGATCAAGCTTTAATTGAAGCAGACAATGCCATAAACCTCGCTAGAAAAATTGGCAACATAAAAAGTCAATACATTTTATTGAGCAATAAAGCCTATACAGCAAGTCAATTAGGGCAATATTCCGTGGCTCTAGATAGCATTTATGAATCAATAGCACTGATTAATCAAGAAAGTGAAAACAATCACCCAAGGCTTGGATCAACTTACAGTGCATTATCTGGCATCCAGAACAACATGCAGAATTTTGATGAAGCAGAGAAACATGCAAAATTAGCAATAAAACACTTAACCATTGCTGGCAATGAGAGATATGTAGCGAAAGTAAAATTGAGATTATCTGACATATTATCAAACAAAGGCAACATGAACGAAGCTGAAAATCTTGTTTCTGATGCCATTATTACCTTGAAAAAATTAGATTCAGTGCTTGAAGAGTCAACGGCATATATGCGTTTAATTGATTTTCAACTCATCAAAGGCGATTTTGAAACAGCGCTTAATAATTTTAATTAATTGTCTGAATTAATGGCAAATATAAGCAGCAAAGATCAAGCCAACTATTATTTAATAGTCAAAGGGGAGGTTATGTTAGCCAATAACAAATCTGATAAAGCCAAAGATGCTATCGATAAACTCGGTGTTACTTATATCAGTGACTATCACCATTTGAGCTATTATCTGCTTTCTTTAAGATATTATCAGCAAATCGGCGATCTTGAAACTTGGAAGATAATTACCAATGAATTTGTTCAACTTAAAAAGTTTAATGAAAACCCGATGACCTATCTTACTCAAGCACAATTAGCACAATACGATGGTAAATTTGATCTTGCCAAAAACGCATTTGAGCAAGCAAAAGCAAGAGCAATAAAAATAAACTCAGCCAAGGTAATAGCAAAAGTATTAAATCCATACATATTATTCTTACTCGAAGATCTAAATGAAATTAAACAAGCGCAGCACAATTTAATAGAAATAGAAAAACATGTTGTTCCTGATTATCCTTATTTAAAAGTAAAAGCCAAAGTTTTATTTAAGCAAGGTGAAATATTTAGTGCAGCGACTACTCTTGAGGAGTTGAAATCTAAATCTGGTAATCTCTGGACCTCAGAGGACCAACTGCTGTTAGAAAATTACCACAATCAGATTAGCATAAATATTAAATAATAAATTAAACCAGTAACATTAAGCAAATGGGATTATGTTGTTTGTATTTAATCGCATAAATTTGAAGAGTTTTTGTAAAGTCAAAAAGTATATCTATAATAGAAACATGTAATGATGCATTAACAAAAATAATCATACTAAAATGCAATAAGTCTGATAATAAAGTTTGACACCAGCATATTAGCTCAATATAATGCATCGCTCAATTAAGACTGACAGGCAGTTCTGCCTAGTGTTTAATTGAAAGTGTTAAAAATGGCCCGGTTAGCTCAGTCGGTAGAGCAGAGGATTGAAAATCCTCGTGTCCTTGGTTCGATTCCGAGACCGGGCACCATTTTTTGGTTTATATCACCACATAAGTACTCAATCTCAGTACTTTCAAAAGATTCATTTATACAACAACAAATTCATTTTTTCAAGCACTGACCTTGAGCACTTCTGCGGCAATCTAAACCAAAAAACAAGTTTTTTGAATGACCTTATCCTTACTACATAAAAAGATTCATTTATATATCAACAAATTCATTTTTTTAAGCACTGACCTTGAGCACTTCTGTGGCATTCTAAACTAAAAAACGAGTTTTTTGGTCTTTTAAAAACTTATCAAAACATAGACTTGTCATTCCAGCTGAGCCTAGGCGAGAGATAATGTCTTATAAATTACGTTCAAAAATCCAAAACTTGTATTACAGGAAAATTAACATTTGAGTTATTTTAATTTGTCAGATGAGTTTGGCAATAGTATCAACATAGCTTCTTTATCAACCCATTTGCATTCATCAAAAGTATCACATTCACTCTTTTTTGGTTCTGTATATTCTGTATCTTTAGGCAAACTTAAATAATTGGTTGGTATAAGAAAGGCATAATTAGATTTTGATTCTCCATGATACTGAAGTTCTCTCATACCAAAACCGCTGTGCATGACAACTAATTCTGGATGTTTAGAATAGCATTCTCTATCAAATTGGGCTTGTGAATCCATCAACCCTGAATTAGTGCTAGCTAGGGGGCTATATACCTGTCTCTTATACACATCTCCGAGCCCACGAGACAGGCAGAAATCT
>CAJXVJ010000213.1 GCA_913061105.1 uncultured Alcanivoracaceae bacterium
CGAGATTTCTGCCTGTCTCGTGGGCTCGGAGATGTGTATAAGAGACAGTCTATAATGTGAAAGGTGAAAAAATCACGATTTCTGCCAGCACTATTAAAAAGCCGTTTATCTTTACATTTTACCGCGGCGGTTGGTGTCCTTATTGTAATGCCCAGTTGGCACAAATGCGACAAGCAGAGAAACAATTATTGGACATGGGCTTTGATGTTTATTTTATCTCGCCAGATAAACCAGATCACCTTATTGAAAGTTTAAAGGACAAAGAGTTAAAAAGCGATATAAGCTATATTTTGTTATCTGATCCTAAAATGCAAGTTGCCCAAGATTTTGGCATCGCCTTTAAAGTAGCTGATGAAACCGTTGAAAAATACAAAAAATGGGGCATAGATTTAGAAAAAGCTTCTGGGTATGATCACCATTATTTGCCTGTGCCAGCGACTTATCTAGTTGGTGATGATGGTATTGTTCAATTCCAATATGTCAATCCAGATTACAAAGTACGATTAGATCCGGAGTTGTTAGTTGCTGCAGCTAAAAGCTATGTAAAAACCAAAAACACACAAAAATAATTACTAACAGGAGTTATGGCACAAGTTATTCAATTTGTGCCATGGTTCCATAATTTCAAAACAAGTTACAATCTCTTACATATACAACTGTATATGTCAATAAACTATATATTTTATGTATTTATCAATTATTAGTTGTTTTACTCTAATCTGTAAATATACACTTGTACGCTCAAATTAAAAACACATGAGCAACAAGTATTATGATTGACAAAACAAAGAAATGGTTTGCAATGTCTTTATTTAACCACCGCCAGGTATTGGGCTTTTTTGAGCCTTTAATCCAAGTGTTCTTGCCTAATTATATGGCGAACAAATACCGAGCCAGAATTCTAAAATTAAGGAATGAAAACAGTGAAGTATATTCATTGGTGCTTAAAGTTAATAAAAACTGGAAGGGGTTTAAATCTGGTCAACATGTAGAGTTGGTAGTAGAAAAAAATGGAACAAAGCTATCGCGCATATTCAGTATTTCATCATCACCGCAATTATTTAAATCAAAAAGGGTGATAGAGTTAAGTATACAAAGGCAATTAAAAGGACGCATCACAGAATGGTTACCTAGCGCAGTAAAAACAGGGCAATATGTTAATATTTCAGCAGCAATTGGTGATTTTACAATAGACAATAGCAACAAGCCTGTTTTATTGATTGCTGCAGGAACAGGAATTACACCTTTCAGAAGTATTTTAGCTAATAATGCCAATGATAGAGATATTCATCTGTTGTATTATGCCAAACCTGAAAAACATTTGTTTATCAGTGAATTAAAATCTATTCAAAGCCTGCATTCAAATGTTTCAATTACTTTTATCAATAGCACAATTAATGGGCGAATCTCGGAAAACCATTTGAGCCAATATTGCCCAGATTTTAATAACAGGCAATGCTACATTTGTGGTCCATCAGAGATGATTCAATCTACAAAAAATTTATTGTTGTCTAAAGGCTTATCCAATCAAAATATATATTTTGAATATTTTGGTTCTGCTCCAATCAAGGATATTGGTATTGAAACCTCGGGCACTGTGAGTTTTTTCAAATCCTCAATTCAAGTTTTGACAAAAAACAAAAACAAGCAATCATTATTAGAGATGGCGGAATCGGCCGATTTGAAACCAATCACGGGTTGTCGAATGGGTTTATGTCACCAGTGTGTTTGTGAAAAAAAACAAGGCACGGTATATAACACATTAACTAAGACATTTTCTGATACGGGTAAGGAGGATGTGCAGTTGTGCATTTGTGTACCTGTTGGCGATGTCAGTATTAACTTATAGGTAACAGATATGAATAATCAACTCAATACAGAACAATTTGAAAACATGGCGCAAGAGTTGGATGCCATTCGTGAAAATGCACATAAAGACCTAGGGCAGAAGGACGCAAATTACATTCGTAAAATTATACGTATCCAGCGAATTTTAGAAATAACTGGCCGCATTGTTATGGTTTTGGGTTTTTTCAATTATGTGTACTGGATAGTTGGTGTTGTTGCGTTATCTGTTGCAAAAATATTGGACAACATGGAAATAGGGCACAATGTTCTTCATGGGCAATATGATTGGATGAATGATGAAAATATCAATTCACGCACATTTGAGTGGGACATTGCTTGTGATGCGAGTTCATGGAAACGGGTTCATAATTACGAGCACCACACCTACACCAATATTATTGGAAAAGACCGTGATTTTGGGTATGGTTTATTGCGTTTAAGTTCAGACATTCCTTGGCGAAGGAAAAACCTGTGGCAATTTTTGACTTATTTCAATCTAAGTATTCTGTTTGAATGGGGCATTGCCTATCATGAGATGGCAGCAGAAAGAGTTTTTATCGGCCGTAAAAAATCTAATAGAAAGCAACAGATCAGTGATAAACAACTCAAGAAGAAATTTTTTGGCAAAGCAACCCGACAGATTTTTAAAGATTATATTTTCTTTCCTTTGCTTTCAGGGCCAATGTTTATTTATGTATTTTTTGGTAATTTATTGGCGAATGTCATCCGCAATTTATGGACCTCAACGATAATATTTTGTGGACATTTTACCGAAAATGTTAAAACATTTAGTCAAAAGGAATGTGAAAATGAAACACGTGGTCAATGGTATTATAGACAAATGTTAGGTTCGTCAAATTTAACAGGACACAAATGGTTTCATATTATGACAGGTCACTTAAGTTGTCAGATTGAACACCATTTGTTTCCAGATATTCCTGCACATCGCTATGTTGATATGGTGCCTAAAGTTAAAGCTGTGGCCGAAAAATATGGTATTGAATATAATTCTGGTTCATTTTTTCATCAATATGCAACAGTATTACGCCGTGTTTATCGGTTTTCATTGCCAGACAGAAAAGCTGTGATTGTTAGTAAAGCCTAGAAATAATATAGGTGCATTAATCAAGCAAATGTAAAAACCTAAAAATGGTTAAAATAAACCATTTTTAGGTTTTTTGTACACTATTTACTTAATTAAACCCATAGATTCAAGCTTTAGAATTATTTTTTGAGCAGCTTCAGCAGGTTTGCTATTAACTGTATCAATAGTAACTTCAGGGTTAACAGGCGTTTCATAAGGATCACTGATTCCAGTAAACTCTTTTATGATCCCTGCTCTGGCCTTTGCATATAAACCTTTTCTGTCTCTTGTTTCACAAACATCAACAGATGTAGCCACATGCACTTCAAGAAAACCACCCAATGGTTCAATTTCTTCACGGACTTGTTTTCGAGTTTCTAAATATGGCGCAATCGGTGCACAAATAGCAACGCCGCCATTTTTTGTGATTTCACTTGCAACATAACCAATTCTTAAAACATTAAGATTGCGGTGATCGCGAGAAAAGCCCAATTCAGATGATAAATTTTTACGCACCACATCACCGTCTAATAGTGAAATAGGTCTATCAATCATTTCCATAAGGTTAACCATTAAAGCATTAGCTATGGTTGACTTGCCTGACCCAGATAATCCAGTAAAGAAAATTGTAAAACCTTGCTTGTCTCTTGGAGGGTGACTTTTTTGTAAGATATTAACCACTTCAGGATAAGAAAACCAAGATGGAATTTCTAGTCCTTGTTGCAATCTTCTGCGTAATTCAGTACCAGAAATATTAAGAATATTTTCGCCTTCATTAACCTCTGAAGCTGGAACATATTCAGCACGATCAGAAGAATACAACATCATTTCAAAAGCAACCATTTTAATGCCGATTTCTTCTTCATATTTTACCAGTAATTCCTGTGCTTCATACGCACCATAAAAAGGATTTCCATTTGAATCATCTCCAGGTCCTGCATGATCTCTGCCTACAATTAAATGAGAGCAACCGAAATTTTTACGAATTAAGGCATGCCAAACGGCTTCTCTGGGGCCGCCCATGCGCATGGCCAAAGGCAGTAGTGACAATGTTGTGGTTCTTTCGGGGAATTTTTTTAATAGCTCTTCATAACACTTTACACGGGTAAAGTGGTCGATATCTCCAGGTTTTGTCATGCCAACAACAGGGTGTATCAATAAGTTTGCTTGTACATTTTTTGCTGCACGAAACGTTAATTCTTGATGTGCCCTATGCATTGGGTTTCTGGTTTGAAAAGCCACCACTTTGTTCCAAGTCATTCTCTTGAACTTATCGCGTAATTCTTGGGGTGTGTGACGGTGGGTTTTGTAATCATAATGGACGGGCAACTGTAGCCCTTCTAGTTTTCCTCCAATGTAATAATCATTTGTATGATTATTGAGGAAATTTACAGCCGGATGTTTGTCATCAGTGGTTGCATAAACAGCTTGAGCTTCTGCAGATTTATCAACCTTCCATATGTCTTCAATTTTAATGTGTGCTAATACAACTCCTTCAACATCACGCAAGGCCAATCTGTCTCCAGATGATAAAGTTTGGGCTAATTCAGTATTGATATCTAGCATTATTGGCATAGGCCATAATGTGCCATCAGCCAAACGCATATTTTTTAAGACAGAATCATAGTCTGATTTATTTAAGAAGCCAGTTAGTGGTGAAAAACCACCATTAAGTATAAGTTCTATGTCACAAACTTGACGTTCGCTAAGGTCCCAACTAGGTAAACTTAATGATTCTTTTTTAAGTTTATCAATTTGTTCTTGATTTGGGATTAAGTTAATTAACGTCCCCCCATGTGGCGTATTTAAGGCCATTTATAATTCTCCGAAGATAGGCTTGTATGTATGAAACGCATTCTAACAAAAAAACAATCAAATAAAATTGATTTAGTAGAATTAATAGTTATATAGATATATTATATTTGTTCAGTTTTTGTGCAATGGTTGTATGTGAGACACCTAATTGAGCAGCTAATTTTCGTGTTGAAGTGTGTTTTTGGTACCAATGTTGTAAAAAATGTTTTTCAAATTCTGCGACGGCTTGCGGCAAACTGCGGTTATCCAATGAAGTTTCTAGGTGAACGTGTCCTTCGATATCGATATCATTAACATGAATGGTTGATTCTTTGGCTACTAAGCTCGCTTTAAATAATAAGTTTTTTAATTGAGACAGGTTTCCTGGCCAGTAATAGGATTTAATTTTATTTAACGCATCAAAAGATAAATTATCAATGTGTTTGCCACCTTCAAGTTCAAATTGTGTGAGGAAATATTCAATAAGTGTGTCGATGTCATCTCTTCTTTCGCGTAATGGTGGTATTTGAAGATGGGTTATGTCAAGCGCGTAAAATAAATTCGTATTGAATGTGTTTTGGTCAACATAATTCTTTAATGGCAATGGTGATGAGGCTATCAACTTCACATCGACTTGTTTTTTTATTGTTCCATTTTTCCTATAAAAGAATTTATTTTCAATTAATTTTAATAGTTTTGATTGGCTTTCTTGTGGCAATTCTTGAACAGATTGTAAG
The DNA here is from genome assembly GCA_913061105.1 of uncultured Alcanivoracaceae bacterium. Classification (GTDB taxonomy): domain Bacteria; phylum Pseudomonadota; class Gammaproteobacteria; order Xanthomonadales; family Marinicellaceae; genus NORP309. The sequence goes on from CAJXVJ010000213.1 coordinate 5,464, forward strand.
TATACTGAGCCACCATTGGTGATTTCAAATAAACCTGCTTTGCCATTGACAGGGTGAGAAAGGCCAAATAATTCAATGTCTATTTGTGATGGTTTTACTAATGCACAATCAATGTATGAAAACATTTGATTTTTTCTATTTCCCGAATGGTGTATGGCTTTAGCCAAGGTTTTTTTTCCAACTCCAGATTCGCCGTAAATCACCAATGGGACTTGTGTGTTACACATGTGTTCAGCTCTGTTAATAACGTCTTTCATGAGCATGTTCTTTGCCACTAAGCTATTGAAATCTTGAATATCTGCATTTTCCATCAAATAAGATCGTGCAGCAATATTTTCCGGTTTGTGGAAAATTAACACTGCACCGATGGCTTTGTTGTCATGTTGTTTAATGGGGCGAACTTCAACCAACATAGGTCCATTAATGGTGTTGATATTAACGGCGATATTGGCAGAAGCTGCTGTGTTAATTTTATTAGACCAATCTGGTGAATTAAATATTTCTTTAACGTGTTTGTTTTTGGCTATATTAAAATATTGCTTGGCCTTGTCGTTTTGAAAACTAACCTGCCCTTTATTGTTCATCGCTAATACAGGGTCATTTATTGCGTCTAGTAGTGAAGCTAAGAATAAATTACGTTCAAATGTTGGCATCACTTGAATGCTTTCTACCCATTTTACTCCATCTATTTTAATCATTTTTGAAGCAATATCTCTTTCCAGTATTTTTTCTAAAGTGTCTGTTTCTATATAAATAAGTCCGGATTCAACTTCAACTTTTTTAACATCTACATCATTTTTTGACAGTAAAGATAAGACATCTTTAGAAACGCCTAATTTGTTTTCTGTGGTTAATTTTATTTTCATAATCGCCATTGTAACGAAATAATTACAGCTTAAATAGTATTAATTAGAATAGGTTAGCAAAAAATCATGAATTAGTGCTGTCTCTTATACACATCTCCGAGCCCACGAGACAGGCAGAAATCTC
>CAJXVJ010000214.1 GCA_913061105.1 uncultured Alcanivoracaceae bacterium
CGAGATTTCTGCCTGTCTCGTGGGCTCGGAGATGTGTATAAGAGACAGAAATATTATATCGCTGGTAATAATAAAAATGCTTGTCTACACCGCATATTTTCTGAAGGAAAATTCACCAAAAAAGAGCTTTATGAAACAGCTTCTTCTGCTATAGATATTTTAATCCCAATGAATTTTTGGAGGTTCTTATTTTTTAAGACCAACAAAAACCCCAAAAAGATTAAACATTGGATAGATACTTTTAACAAGACAGGTTCTGTTATATTTGACAGTGATACTTTTGAATCTTATAAAACAGGAATTTTATCTAATAGTGCAACAGATGATGAAATCTTATCTCTTATCAATGAAATTTATTCTACTGAAGGTTATCTACTTGACCCACATTCTGCGGTGGCAGTTCAAGCCGCCGATGCATTAAAAGATAAAATAGGCCAACAAAAGCTCATTTGTCTGGCAACAGCACACCCGTCAAAATTCCCTGAAGTCATTAGGAAAGCATTAAATACCAAAAAGTTGCCGAATGAAGCTTTACATAACAGTATCGAAAAGGCCAAACAGTATTGTGAAAAAAAATATTCCTGTGATTATGCAAATTTAGAAGAGGCTTTATCACATGCCATGGAAACCAACTGGGATTTAACAAAAGGACATTAATATGGCACATATTACTGTTTTAAACAAACAGGACCTTCAGTCTATACTCTCCCAATATGGCATAGTGGGCATTTTATCTCACAAGGTTCTAAGCGGTGGGTCTGAAAATACCAATTACTTGGTAATGACCAAAGCACAATCATTTGTACTCACCATATGCGAACAAAAATCTTTAAAAAATACTGAAGAATTGGCTAAATTATTGATTTATTTAAACCAAAACAATTTTAACACCTCAAAATTAGTAAAAACAATAAATGGTGAACTCACCAGTTCATTTAATCAAAAACCTGTGATGTTAAAGCGCTTCATTGAAGGAGAGATCAAAGAAGATATACCTGATAGTATATTATTTCACCTAGGCATTGAATTAAGTAAATTACATTTAATTAAAGCCCCAAGTTATTTACCAGAAACACTGAGTTATGGGATAGATAATTTTGATGAATTAAAGCAAATTGCCGCTGAAACCTCTTTTTACAAATGGTTGAATAACACCAAATCTATTATTAAAAAACACATGAGTATTGATTTACCAAAAGCATTAATACACAGTGATATTTTTTACAACAACATCATAATTAACAGCAATAAAAATCAAGCCACCATAATGGATTTTGAAGAAGCTTGTTATTATTACAGAGTGTTCGATATTGGCATGATGATTGTTGGCACTTGTACCAACCAAGATAAAATCAACGTTAATATTAAAAAGGCATCGTCACTATTAAGAGGATATCAACAAAACATTAATCTACAAGAAATCGAAAAAAGAGCATTAAAAGCTTTCACAATTTATGCAGCAACGGCTACGGGATTTTGGAGGTTTCAGAATTTTAATTACAAAAATATAATTCCTAGCATGAAAAACCACCATCTAGAGATGAAGAATCTGGCTGATAATATAATGAAATTGCCAGATGATTGTTTTTATCACTTCCTTTAATTTGTAACTCATGGTTTGAATTTCTCATATAAAATGGTTATATTTAATATGAGAGAAATTTGCACAACTAGTACGATGAGTAAAAAATATGAAAGAAGGAATAAGTTTTGATGTCTATTTAGTATTAGGAATCTTGGTTTTCTTTGCCTTAATGGAAATAATGGTCGGGCATTTAAAACAATCTAAGCGAAACAAAGGCGAATGGTTTCAAGAAGCTGGTGGTTTCTTGGCACTCTCGCTATTAATAAAGCCGATGATTGTAATGGCAGTATTTTTTATTGGTCATTCATTTTTCCCTCACCTTCAACAAACATTATCGAGTTGGAACCTCTGGTTTTTGTTGCCATTTTATCTATTAATTGATGATTTGCTCCAGTATTGGTACCACAGAAGTGGCCATGAGTACGAGTTCTTATGGAAATTACACCGTTCCCACCACCAAGCAGAACAAATGGGGTTCTTTATATCCTATCGAAATGCTGGATTGTATTATGTCATGATGCCAAACATTTGGTGGTTGGCAATCATTACATTCTTAGGTGGAGGTTATGCTGTTGCCATAGGATTGGTAGCAAAACAACTGGTTATCATTGGCTCGCACAGCACCATTAGTTGGGACAAACCGTTGTATAAAAACAAAATAACGGCTTTAATCATGACTATTATTGAAAGAATTATCGTCACGCCCGCATTTCATCACGGACACCATGGTCAATCTAAATTGGATGGCATCAGTGACCCCAATGGCAATTTTGGCAACATGTTTTCAATTTGGGATCAATTATTTGGCTCCGCTGTATTTACCCGTCAGTTCCCAACTGACTACGGTTTACAAGTAGCAACCAATGAAAACTGGACAGCTTCCTATTTTTACCCATTGGTCAAATCAAAAGACAACAAGAATATACTTTCAAAAGGTTTTGTAAAAGAAAAAACCAGTGAATTCGAACCCATACAAATTGAATTAACCCAAGGGCAAAAGTATCTGTGGTGCCAGTGTGGAAAAAGTAAAACACAACCCTTTTGTGATGGCTCGCACCATGGATCTAAAGTGAAACCTGTTTTATTTGAATCGAAAAAAACAGGCAAAGTTAGCCTTTGTAATTGTAAAGGCACAAAAAACCCACCCTATTGTGATGGCAGCCACAAATCATTAAAAAAAGAATTTGATATGTTATTTAAATCAGTAGATTAAATTCACTGATTGCTTGAACTAGCTTTCAAAATCATTTCTATGCCAATAGTCACCAATTAATACAAATAAGAAACTGATACAAATAATGATTGTCAGAAAGATGAGTCAACAAAAACAATAACTTCTCAATCTATAAAAATCTGAAAACTGCGGGTAAAATCATGAAAAATGTGTTTCAAAAAACTGTGCCAATATTTGTAATGTTCTGTCTATTAATGTCAACAACTGGATTTTCAAAAGAACCCATTTTTTCAGCAGCCAACAACATTACTTTTTCCAATACAAAAGAGACCAAATTCTTTGTTGGAAATGGTTTTCTCATTTCACATAAAGGAAAAACTTACGCTGTCACAGCAAAACATGTCCTATTAGAAACACAAAAATCAGGCATTAAATTCATTGATATTAAAGACCATTTTAAAAGCTGGCATCTAAGTCCGTTTAATTCTGACAGTAGCGATGTGGTACTAGGTCAATTACTTAATTCTGACTCATCAGAAAAATTGAATTTAGAAGTCCTTAAAGATGATTGGCTTCTATTTGATGTCAGTGAAAACAACTCAACTTTAACACCATTAAAATTAGCCTCAAGCTATCCACAAAAAAATCAATTGCTTAATGCTTATGGATGCAGTTACAACAATAAAAACAAATGCACTCAAAATAAATATTCAGGCCATTTTGTAAAAAACAAAGGCAACAGTTTATTTATTGAATTAAATATGCCGACTGAAAACATGAATGCACTCAGAGGTTTAAGTGGCGCACCCGTATTAAATACTAACAATGAAGTGGTTGCTATTGTTTCAAATGTCATCAACGACAAAGAAAGTAATAAAGTATATTTTGCTCCATTTAGTATCAACCCCATTCTAAAGCACCTAAACACTTCAAATTCAATTGGTCAAAAATGATGAATTTAATCTCTGGCTTATCGATTAAAATGATTACTTTACTGATGATAATCATTCATTGTTCAGAATCTATTGAAGCAAAAACATCTGATGATAATAAAGAGCTAAACTTATTGAAAAAGGCTTTTTTAGATTTAAATTTACCAGCTGTGCAATTAAATTTCCAAAACATAATAAATTCACAAGTTAGCAATAGCCAATTAAAGAATCAACAATTGGCCTTAAATAAAATGCTGTCTTTAAGTAAAAACCTAAACCCTGCAGATACCTGCGAATTGATCGAATTAGAAAAAATTAAATTTGATTTAAACCTACATAATAGTCGACTAAAATTACTTCAACAATATCCTGAGTCAAAAACCACTTATGCAGGTTCGATATATCAGTTACCGAACAATAAACAATGGTACCAACTTTTAACATTATGGTGGCTAGGAGAAAACATCACCCCAAAAGCATTAAAAACCATTGGCGAAAATGAATTTAACAAAGCCCATAAATTACTAAAAAATGTCAACCGCATTCATAAAGATAAAATCACAGCAAGTCACAATTCACAATCCATAGAAAAAGCTTACCAACAGGCAGAAAATACAGTGATGGACAACTTAAAAATACTTTTTAATCCAGAATGGAACTTTAAACCTGTCAACATAGAAAAATCATATCAAGGCAATGATTTCCCTGCGCCAGGTTATTATAATATGCAAAATGATACATTTTATTACAATCCATTATCAGAAAATTACAACCTGTCTCAAGTCGATTGGTTGTTTATACACGAAGCCATTCCAGGACACCATTATCAAAATAAAATTACCGAAAAATATGGCGTTTGCAACCATAAATTAAGCACACAACCAGAAATGGCTTTTACTGAAGGCTGGGCTGCTTATACAGAAACATTAGGCAAGGAATTGGGGCTATATCAAGAACCAAACAGCCATTATTTTGCGTTAAAATGGCAAGCGCTTCGGGCCATGCGGGTTATCATAGATGTTGGAATTCATGCCCAAGGATGGAGCCAAGAAAAAGCCCAGTCTTATTGGTTAACGCACTTCCCAGAAGGTAAAGATGTGATGATCAGAGAAATTCAGCGTATCCAAAATTGGCCTATGCAAGTAAATACTTATGTGTTTGGAAAATATAAAATAGAACAATTAAAACACAAACTAAAGCATGTTCAAGGCAACCAGTTCAATGCTGCAGAGTTCCATGAAAACATTGTCTCGCTAACACGATTACCATTAGTCTCACTTCATCACTATTCACAACTATTTACCCATCAAAAACAAGTCACTCAAGATATCAGGAAAAATAAATGAAAATTATAAAATTAAGCCTTTCAATTATGTTATTGCTTTCAACACAATTTCTCATGGCAACAGATTTAAAAAAAACCTTACAATCAAGACCATTTCTTGGTGTGACTGGTGCAATCGAACAGACTAATTCAACAAATGGTGCATTAATTGACAGAGTCATCCCAGGAGGAACAGGTGATAAATTAAATTTAAAACCTGGCGATTTAATCACCTCAATAAACGCGATTACATTGAGAAATTTTCAGCATTTAGTTGAAACTTTAAGAAATGTTAATGTGAATGATGATTTAATATTAGAAGTCATTCGTCAAAATAAAAAAATACAACTGACTGGAAAAATACAAGCACGCCCAAAAGAAACTGTTGGTCCAAACAGTTCATATGAAATTTTTTATGATTCTGTTGACATAAACAATAATCGCCTGCGTTCAATTGTCTATCGTCCGAAACTTGCGAGTAAAAACAAACAGTTCCCAGCTTTATATTTCGTGCAGGGATACACCTGTGACTCTATTGACTATGGGTTTCTTCCTAATTTAACCAGCCATCAATTACTAAATGCTATCGCAAAGGCCGGTTATGTTGTTTATAAAATTGAAAAATTCGGTATAGGTGACAGCATTGGAGACAAACATTGTTCTCAAATTGATTTTACTACAGAATTGGCTGGCTTTAATGCGGGTTTAGATGCACTTAAGTCATATGATTTTATCGATACAAACCAAGTACACTTATTTGGACATTCATTAGGTGGTGTATATGCTCCTTTCATTGCACAACATTCACCACTTAAAAGCCTCATCTCTTATGGAGCAGTCGTTAAACCATGGTATGACTACCTATTAGATATTTTTGGAAAACAAGCACTTATTTTTGGCACCCCCATTCAACAAGCCAAGTCCAATGCTGAATCGGTTAAACCTTTATTATTGGATTGGTTAAAATCCGAAAAGAAATGGTCTGCAATTGTCAATTCACCTGAAAACAAAGCCGCATTAGCATCCAATCTAATACCCATAGATGGGGATCAAGTATTTCAACGTCATTATTCTTTTTTTAGAGACCTCAATCGGTATGACTTAGCGCAGGCATGGAAACAAACATCCAGCCATGTACTCGCCATTCATGGTTCGCTTGACATACAAGCCATTGATGACAGTTGGGCAACTGAAATGACATCGCTGCCTCAAAAACATGGCTTAATTAGCAAAAAAATAATTTTAAAAGGCACAGAACATGGATTCATGAAATATGATTCATTGGAAGAATACCTCGAAGCGCGCAATAGCCGCAACTACAACCCAGGTCAACCAGGAACACATTACGATTCTAGAGTATCGAAAACAATCATTGATTGGCTTAATTCCTGTCTCTTATACACATCTGACGCTGCCGACGATCTACTCTGTGTA
>CAJXVJ010000215.1 GCA_913061105.1 uncultured Alcanivoracaceae bacterium
ATCTACACAGAGTAGATCGTCGGCAGCGTCAGATGTGTATAAGAGACAGGTTCGTGGCATTCAAATCAATGCAGGAGCTGGTTTCTTGGTAGTTCTTACAGGCAACATTATGCGCATGCCTGGCTTACCAAAAACTCCTGTTGCTATGAAAATAGAACGTGAAAAAGATGGCACAATAACAGGAGTTGGTTAATTATTTTAAAATTAATAATAAATTGGGTTATGTAAAAACACATATAGATCAGTTGGTTTAATTGAATCGATTGACATAGGTCAACGGTTGTTTTGTTGCGCTTCATTATAATTCTAGTTGAATTTTTTGTTGGGAAAACAATATGCCTCGATTTAATAGCACGTTTACCATTCTATTAATTACCATAATGACTTCAGTGTCCATCCAGGCACAACAAGTATCTGGCACACTAATCGATAGTGTTAGCAATGCGCCGATTGCAAATGCAATGGTGACATTACATGGTGGTTCTGTTCAAGTATTTACAGACGCCAATGGTATTTACAGTATTGACATTAGTGGTTCTGGGTTGCTAATTGTGGGTGCAGCAAAAGGATATTTTTACCAATCCGCCACTGTTAACTCTCCGGCCACAGGTGTTATTATTGCACTAGATCCGGTCCCAGTTGGAAACAATGATGCCTATGAAATTAGGCCACCTGACGAATGTGGTAGCTGTCATCCCAAGCAGCACAATGACTGGGTAAACTCTCCAATGGCTAAAGCGGGCTTCAACACGTGGGTTAATGACATTTATAATGGAGATGGCACGCCTGATGGGCAAGGAGGTTTTGTTTATACCAGTGATTCAATATTTTCTGCATCAAATCCCAATTCAGAATGTGCCTCTTGTCACCAACCAAAAGGCTGGATTGATGATCCATTTAGTGCTTTGGATTCAAATGTTTCAACGCCAACTTCTTCAGTACAGCATGGAGTTTCATGTGACATTTGTCATAAAGTGGCTGATATTGATGAAACCAAGATTAACTTTCCTGGAATTTTTCCTGGCGCTGTGGTTTTCAATCGTCCAGATGCGAACACTCAAGTTGAATATGGTGTATTAGGTGATGTAGACTACAATATTCCTTCATTGATGCGTGGTTCTTATCAACCACAAATGCGCGCAGAATTATGTGCTACTTGCCATCAAGATGCCGCTGACCCTAATGAGGACCACAGTTATTCTGGCGTCATTTCTGAACCAACTTATTTAGAATGGCTAGCCTCAGATTATGCCAATCCGAATTCACCAAATTTTGCTGATTGTGTCGATTGCCACATGGGCGCTTCACCAGACAATCAAGTATGTAGTGTTATTGCGACACCCGATAGACCTGTTGAGTCAGTTCGTAATCACATGATTGAAGGCAGCACACCTGCTTATTTGGAAAATGCGGTTGAACTAGATATGCAAGTCAATGCCAATGACTCTGAAATCAATGTTCAAATTACTGTTAATAATACTCTAACAGGGCACCATGTTCCTACTGGTGTGACGGTTCGAAATATGATTTTAGTGGTTGAAGCTTGGGAAGATGGAGATGACCCCTTATTAAACCCATTGATTCATTCAGGCTCACAGGTTATCCATGATTTAGGCGGTATTGGTGACCCTTCCGATGGCTATTATGCCGGTTTAGCTGGAAAATTTTATGCCAAAGTCAACCATGATGCTAGCGGTAACGGCCCAACATTTTTTACCGATGCAACTGGCATCCAATTTGACAACCGCATTCCAGCCAATGAGTCTGACACAACAAACTACACCTTCCAACTGCCCAATTACCAAGCCAATGTCAAAGTTCGTGCACGTTTAATTTACCGAAAAGCATTCCGGTTTTTAGTGGATGCAAAAAATTGGACTGAGGATGGTCATGGCAATCCTTTGGCAGATGTTGCTGCCCCGCATTTTGGTCACTTAATGGAATTCGCAGAACAAAACGTAACAGCTGGGGCCACGGTAATTCCCTTTCTTAGTTGGAAAGGTTTTATTACTTTATTGGTTATGTTAATTGGTATCGGAATATTTAGGATCAAATCAAGACATATTTAACCTTGACTCTGATATATTAACCTTGGAGAATAATACCCTGATTCAGAGATATTATTAATTCATTTCAGAGGTTTCTCATGTCGAAAATTAAAAACCAACAATTTCCTTGGAGGCAAGAAAATGCTTTCGAGTTGATGAAGAATGGCTCTGTATTCTATCCAAAAATGCTACAGGCCATTTCCCAAGCAAAATCTTTGATATTACTCGAAACTTATTTTGTTGAGTCTGGTGAAGTTACCAGCCAATTTATTATGGCTTTAATCTCTGCAGCAAATCGTGGTGTTGAAATATTTGTATTATTTGACGCAATGGGCTCTCGAAACTTGAGTGATAATGACATCAAACTACTTGAAGACAACAATATCAATCTTTGTTTTTATCATCCATTACGGTTCAAGTTTCTACTAGATAATTTTTACAGAGACCACCGCAAATTATTACTGGTTGATGATAATCTGGCATTTGTTGGTGGGGCAGGATTATCAGATCGGTTTATTGGTGAAGCATATTGGCGTGACAATATGGTGAAAATAAGAGGTGCTGTTGTATTTGATTGGCACAAATTGTTTTTAAATAATTGGCAAAAACATACAAAGTCAAGAATACCTAAAAATACAATTCGACCAAAAAATACCCTCTTTAAATCTTTAGGTCATGTCGCCTATAGCCGCGGATACTTTCTAAATGACATAAAGAAAAACTTGATAAAAAACATCAACACAAGCCAATCAAGGGTGTGGTTAGCCAGTGCATATTTTGTCCCATCATTAAAATTAAGGCGAGCTTTGTATAGGGCAGCTTGTAAAAACATCGATGTTAAGCTTTTGGTCCCAGGTATTAAAACGGACAACTTAATGTCTAGATATATTGGCCAAGGTTATTACAACAAACTGTTAAAAAAAGGCGTTAAGATTTTTGAATACAACCACCATTTTATTCACAGCAAGGTGGTCTTAGTTGATCAATGGGTGACAATTGGGTCATCAAACTTAGATCGTTGGAGCGCTAAATGGAACTTGGAAGCCAATCAAGAAGTCCGAGACAAAGAATTTTCGAATCACATTTGTAATATGTTTCTTACTGATTTTAAAAACACCACTGAAATTACTTTTAGTGATTGGAAAAAACGGTCTTTAACAAGTAGATTAAAAGTGTTTTTTTGGAAGTACATGGCCCGAATCATTGCAAGAATAGGGCTCGATGGACGAAAATAATCTAGCAACTTATTATTATTTTTTCTTAGCCATGGCAGCGACTTTCCCTATGGTTAATCCTTGAACAAGTATACTAAAAATCACCACAGCATAAGTGGCAGTCAATAACGGGTCACGCCAAGGCCCCATTGGAATGGACAACGCCAAAGCCACTGAAATTCCTCCTCTTAATCCTCCCCAAGTCAATATTTTAATAGCATGAGGTGAATAGGAGTTTTTGAATTTTAACAATGCCACTGGCAGGCCAACACTGATAAATCGTGACAGTAAAACAGTAGGAATAATAAGCAATGAAGCCAGAATATAATTTTGTGTGATTTGTATGATTAACAGTTCAACACCTATCAACAAGAAAAGTAAGGCATTCAGTACCTCATCAATCAATTCCCAAAAATCATCTAATCTATTTCTGGTTTTTTCACTCATTGCCAGTTTCCTCCCATGGTTGCCAATCATTAATCCTGCAATAACAATGGCAATGGGGCCAGAAATATGCAAATACTGTGCCAGTGAATAACCACCTGTTACCAATGCCAAGGTAATCAAAACTTCTACCTGATAATCATCAACTGCTCTTAACATTAAAAAAGCCAAATATCCGATTACAAATCCATAAATTGCCCCACCAACGGCTTCTTTTAAAAACAGCAAGCTTATGTGGCTTAATGATGCTTCTTGTTGTCCTGTTGCCAGCTCAATGACAACAATAAAAAACACAACAGCGACACCATCATTAAACAATGATTCTCCTGTTATTTTAACTTCAATTGATTTTGGTGCACCAATTTTTTTTAATATCCCCATTACAGCAATCGGATCAGTTGGTGAAATTAATACCCCAAATACCAAACAATACATGTAAGAAATTTCAATTCCTAAACCATTAAAAATATAATAGGCAATAATTGAGACTAGTCCTGCGGAAATGGCCACACCAATGGTTGCAAGAATAGCGATGGTATCTGCCAATTCTGCTAGTCTATTGATATTGACATGTAATGCACCAGCAAATAACAGAAAGCTAAGCATGCCATTAAGCACAGTATCATTGAAATCAATTTGAGAAAATATTGCATGGATACTTTCAGTTGAAAACAGCCCGATTTTAGTAGATATGATTAATCCAATTGACATCAATAAACCAATCAACATAATCCCAATCCCGTTTGGTAATTTGATGGTTTTATAGTTTATTAATGAAAAAAGCGCGGCCAAACTAATTAAAATAGCTACCATATCGAATAATGACATATTTATTCCGAATTCATATTAATTAATCAGATTAACAAAATAGATAAATTAATACAACTCAATTTAACCATTCACATCAGTGATATCAAGGAAACCCATTCTCTCGATTAATGCTTTATTCACTGGATCTGATTTAATGCTTTTTCAATGGCATTGAATAAATCTAATTGTGCAAATGGTTTTGCCACTATGTTATCGATGTTTAATTTTTGACATTTCTGCATCACATCATCTGTTAAATCTGCCGTAATCATAATGATAGGGATGTTCTCTTTGTTGTCCCAAATTTTTACCAGGCTTAATCCGTCCATCATGGGCAAGTGATAATCCAAAAATAAAATGTCATAGCTGTTGCGGTTCAACATGGTTAGCGCTTCCTCGGCATTATCTACTATATCAACTAAGTGGCCCATTTTTTCTAACATTTCTATACTGACTTGCTGATTAATGCTGTTGTCTTCAACAACCAACAGCTTTAATGTTTTTAGCGTTAGTGTATTTAATGATGTTTTCTCGCTGTGATCTTCCAATTTCCAATTATCAACCATTGTTTTTTGAATCGCACTAAAAGTAATCGGTGGCGACATTACTCTGCTTATCATTATTTCCCTTAGAAGTTTTTTGGAGATATGATTAGTATTAAAGCCGATAAAGTTAACCATGGCTTTGGATTTTCCAAATTGTGACAGTTGTGATAACCATGCTTCATCTATCTCTGCTAATGCATCAACAAAAACACTGGTGGTATCTTTTTGGATTGATTCTGAATAATTAACACCCAATATATTCATATACGCCTTTAAGCTGTTTTTTAAGTTAGGCTGATTGATTAACAAACACACATTTTTATCCTTAATTGGTGGTGTACTGGTATCTTTGTTATCATCAACTGTTAACTTGATCTTGGCTTTAAAGACACTGCCATTCTCGCTTCGTCTATAGGCTGAAATTTCCCCATGCATTTTTTCAACCAATTGTTTTACGATAGCCAAACCTAATCCCGTTCCTCCAAATTTTCTGGTTATTGCAGAATCTGCTTGTACAAATGGTTGGAATAATTCATCAACAAAATCATTGTCAATGCCCAAACCAGTATCAACAACTTTAAATATGATTGTATTACTGTCATTTTCCTGTGTTGTAACTATCAATGATATTTCACCTTCTTTTGTAAATTTAAAAGCATTACTGAGTAAGTTAAACAATATTTGTTTAATCCTGATGACATCACCAAATCTATTTCGGTCAATGGTGTCATCAAAAGTACAGGTAAATAACAGTTTTTTCTGTTTCGATTGTGAGGTTAAAATTGCCACTATCTCATCAACCAATAACAACAAGTCAAAGCTTTTATATTCTAACTCTAATTTGCCTGCTTCAATTTTGGATAAATCTAAAATATCATTAATTATTTCTAATAGGTGTTGACCAGAGGCCATGATTGAGCCCGCGTAAATACGTTGCTCCTCATCCATGTTTGTATCCAACATCAATTCACCCATGCCTAATACGCCATTTAATGGGGTCCGAATTTCATGGCTTACTCTGGCTAAAAAATCACTTTTTGCCTTACTGGCAGCATTGGCAATGTGTTTTTGTGTTTGTTGTTTGGTGATTTCATGCTCATAAAGAATCTTTCTTTTATAGAGGTATAACAACCAGAAAATAATTGCAAAAAATGACAATACATAAATGGCATACGCCCACAGAGATTCCCATGGCGGTGTTTTTACAACAAAACGGAACTCTTCAATATCTGACCAATCGCCATAATTACTTCTGCCTCTGATCTTAAAATTATATTTACCATCATTGAGGTTCAAAAAGGAAAACTTATCGTCATTTCCTGTACCTGTCTCTTATACACATCTGACGCTGCCGACGATCTACTCTGTGTAG
>CAJXVJ010000216.1 GCA_913061105.1 uncultured Alcanivoracaceae bacterium
AGATTTCTGCCTGTCTCGTGGGCTCGGAGATGTGTATAAGAGACAGATACAAAGGTGAAGGATGGGGGCTTACCCATGATGATAAACACCTCATTATGTCGAATGGTACAAATGTTATACAATTCTTGAACCCAGAGACGTTTGAAGTGATTAAAACCATTGAAGCGAAGATAAATGGCTCAGCGATTCACTACTTAAATGAACTCGAATGGATAGATGGGAAAATATGGGCGAATGTCTATCAAACTGATTACATCGTTGAAATCGATCCAACCACAGGCAATGTCGTCAACAAACACCACCTGCCAAATTTGTTAAAAGATCACATTAAAAAACCCGGTGTCCTCAATGGCATTGCTCATGACAAAGCCACCAATAAAACCTGGGTAACCGGAAAAAAATGGCCGTTGATTTTTGAACTCTGAGTTTTTATTGTTAAATGCTCTTCATTTATTCCATTGGTCCAGCTAGTAAATTCTGAATCTCAGATTCCAATTCATTAACTAATTCAATATAGTGATCACCAGTTCCTGGGCCAGAAAAGCCAGTGTTTATTTTTACGACTTTGTGGTTTTTGTCTAAGAATAGGGTGGTTGGATAAGATTTTACTTCATCAAGGAATCCCAAGATTTTTGTTGCCTCAGTTTTGTCATTGCCACCGGCTAATAATAGTGGGTAGTTGATTTTATGACGTTTTTTAAAAGCACTTAATTGGACTCTATCTCGGATTGGATCTTCGGTAAATTCAAATGCCAAACCGACCATTTCAATTCCTTGTGGTTTATATTGATCATAGAATTTTGCCAAAACAGGTGCTTCGTCATTACAGTTTGGGCACCACGTACCGAATAGATTAATCAATACTGGTTTATTTTTGAAGCGTTCATCGGTGAGTTGAACGGTTTTTCCTTCGATGTCTTCAAATGAAAAGGCAACTGTTTGATCTGGAGTTGTGACTTTGTTCATTTCCCAGCTGGAAGGCAAATAATCACTGGTATCATCTGATGCTTGGGCAATCCAAGTGGCATGGTAGGAATCTCTAGACCAAAAATTACCATTGACGATGGTTTCATCATTAACATCTGCGTCAAACAAAAAGGCATGGGCTCCATCAAAGGCAGACAAATACAGTTTGTTGTTATTAACACTGCCTGCTAAAAATCGGTAGTCACCAGTGGGTGTTAAAAATGTGCCAGTGACAATTTGCTGAGACTGATTAAATTCTGCAACAGCAAGGCTGTCGCCATCTTCATCGGTAAACGTCACTTCCCATTGGTCTTTAATTTGGGTGACAACTGATGCATCTAATTCTTGTTTGAAACGGTATTCATAACCTTTTGTAGCAATAAATGGCAGCTGTGAAGTTTTGTCTTTGCCTGAGGCTGTTTTACTCCATTGACCAGTCATGGATGATCCATCATTATTCAAAGTGGCCTTAAGTCTGGCATCAAACCATTCGAAATGGATGGTGAGTTCATTGTTCTCAAAATCAACACTGGAGGTATCAACACGTTCTTCTCCATTGAGAATTTTAGCTGTATAAACACTGTTCTCTTTACTAATATCTATACCAAAAGGCAGTTCACCACCAGGAGAATTAAGGACTCCACGCCAAAGGCCTGTAATTTCATGGTGTTTGATGATAGGCGTTTGTAAATGATTCTCTGTGACAGGTTGCTGTGATTGTTCGCAAGCTGATAAGAGGAAGACTAGTGCTATTATTGCTATTTTATTCATATGGACTATCTTAGCAGTTTACAAAAAAAAAGCCCAATAAATGGGCTTTTTTTGTATTCTAGTAATTATTATACATATTAAGAATCTAAAATATCTTCTAGGTCTATATCAAATCCATCAGAAAGTTGAGCCAATTGTTTAACGTCTATCTCACCTTCCATACTCAATACAACCAATTCATCATCGTCTTCCATCACAACTATCATTACATTTTCTAGTAATTGACCATTAACTTTTGCGATAATATGAACCATTTCATCGTCTTCTTTAACAGTGACAATTTGCTCGTATCCTTGTGAATCTAAATCACTCATCTTGTCTTTGATTAAACTGGTTAATTCTTGACTATTTTGATTGTCAGATAAATCAAAGACAGAAACCCTTAGTTTGTCCAATCCAGATAATGCCTCTGCCGCTTCCTTGGCATCTTCATCATTGTCAGCAAATGCTAAAATTGTACTGATAAGACCAGTACCCAAATTGATGTTAACTTGTGGGTTGGAGCCAACGATATCTTTAATGTCATCAACGAAGTCATTCGCGTTAACAGCAGTGATTGATAGGCTTAGTAATAATGTTAATAGTATTTTTTTCATGGTTTCCTCGTTTGTTATAATTGTACAGTTAACGATGCATGATTAGATTTGTTACTAATTAGTTGGGAAATATTAAATATTTTGTTATTATTATAGAGCTTTGCACAATTATGAAATGTTAATAACCAGGTAATTTAATGACAAATACTGATGAGCATAATGACATAAAACCTTTGGTTGCACCATGCCGAAACATCAAAAGCGATGCTCCACTTAGGTGGTTAAAAAAAGGATTTGCGGATTTTAAAAAAGTACCGAGACTCAGTTTAACTTATGGAATCGTAATGATGCTTATTGGCATATTAATAACCTATGTCGCTTACAGTGCCCATTCAATTGTCCTTGCGATTGCTTTAATAGCTGGATTTTTCTTTATGGGACCTGCCATAGCGATTGGACTTTATTCTATGAGCCGTCAAATTGATAATGGTGTGACACCTCAATTTTTAAGGTGTATAAAAGAAGGAAAAAAGAACCTCAGTAATGAATTGGTTTTAGCCTTTGTCTTTCTTATCGTTTTTCTTATTTGGGCCCGTGCGGCCAGTATGGTTCATATATTTTTCCCTTCAATGTCCAGTATGGAATTGATAGATTGGATTAAGTTTTTTAGCATTGGCTCTGCAGTTGGCGCCATCTTTGCTGCGGTCATATTTTGTTTGGGAGCATTCTCTATTCAAATGATGATGGACAGAAATGTTGATGCCATTACCGCCATTCTCACTTCCATTAACGCCGTATTAAAAAATAAATTTGTTATGGTAATATGGGGTTTAACCATTGTAGTTTTGACTCTCATTGGCATACTCACGTTCTTTATTGGTTTTGCCATCTTATTACCCATAGTTGGGCACGCGTCTTGGCATGCCTACCGAGAAGTGATCGATGCTGATCAATGGGATTTGGGTCCAGGTTTAGGAAAAGAAGAAGAGGCAAATTAGTCAAATCCATTTTTAAAAATCAAATCGGATGTAAAAAACCTCACAGAACTGCGTTTTATGTTACCTTGATTATCTGATACTTCAATAAAAATATGACGCTCTGTTGAATCAGCATTAATGGGTTGATTTAATATGACTTCATAGATGCCTTCATCAATCTCTACAAATAATCCACTCAATTCTGTATCAGCTGCTTGTCCATTAACCATAAAGTCCGCTTTTACAGAAAGGCTAGAAATATCAATACCAGTATTGGCATCAGCCAGACCAAATGTAATGACATCAACTGGTGAGAAGTTAATGTTTTGTTTTGGAGCGCTTATGGCAATTGTGGGCTTAACATCATCTATAAACCAACCCAACCCCGTTCCTGTTGTCACAGATATGTCCAATGGTGCGCCCAAATCAATCCAACGGGCAAATGTCATCTTCTCATCCATTGTTAAACCAGGCAATCCTCCAATTGGATGGGCAGTGCTGGCAATAAAATCTATATCTGCGGTATTGGAATTGACACCTTGTGGTAATGAAGTTTCATCACCTGGAATCGCTGCAGTTGGATGATCACTGTTAAGCCAGCCATCTAAGCGTTCGCCAAATATTTTCCAGATTAACAAACTGCGGCGAGATTGAAATTTACGTATATAACGACTGGCATTGGTCTGTCGCCATGTTTTATTGGTGATAACTGGCTCGTAGCCATAATCAGCTGAACTGTCTGCTGCTAAACGTAAATAATCACCAGGTTTATTATCAGTGACTATTGAAACATCATCTAATACCAACTCACCTGCTTGATCTGTACTGTTATGACAGTCAACACAATGTCCTTGCAATAATGGTCTTATGTCTTGGTAAAATTCAATATCTACCAAATTTTGCTGCACTTCAATTATATCATTGTTGCCATTTGCATCTCTGGTAATTAATGGGGTTGTGTGGCTGAGATCGACAACAGAATAATCTACAGCTGCAGCTGCAGTGTCTTCAAACATTAATGGCATTTGTGAATGGGCATGACAACCGCCACAGTCAGCGCGCATTTCACCTGGCCTAACCTGGTGCCATGTTTGTGAAGCATTTAATATCATGCCATTGCGGTCTATTGTTTGGAATGTAAATGGTGTGTCGGCTGGAATTTTTGCTAAGAAACTGGTGTCAGGATTTCCTTCCGTATCGAGGATGGGGTCTCCATTTTGTTCAAATTTACGCAAAGGTATTTCACCTAATATTCGCAGCTTTTCATTGGCATGGCTGATAAAATCACCCGCATGATTGGAAGGTGAATGATTAGGTCCATATCGCCTGTCTGTGATCGGCTCCATTGCCAGAATTCTCACAGCCCATATATCACTGTCATCATATTTGCCAGCATCGGCTCCTTGATAGCCCCAATTACTACTGGAACCATTTTCAGATGTGTTAAAAGGATCCAAACCATCAAAGCTGCTTTCTCCTTCACCAGGAAATGAATCCCGTTTATAAAAGCTACTGGTACCAACCAACCCATAAGGAGTGCCTGCAGGTAATTCAGCATGAATGCTACCATCATTTGGCAACCATTCTTTCTCATCCGGTTCAGCTGAGCCATGTATGGCTTGCCATGGCACAACAGCACGTGGCCATGCTTCATTGTAATTCGGGTCATTCTTTATAAAAATCAATTCATCTGAATGCCAAACAGGTGTGCTGTTATCAATCACATAGATACCAGCATCATAATAAGGCATAGTGGTTGGGCGGTTGAGATCATTGGCTGGTCCTGGTGTCCAAACCACCAATAAATCATTATTAGGAGCCGCAGATGGGTGGGTAAATTTCCCCACACGTGGGCCGTTTGAATCTCCGCCAATATCATATAAAGGGGCAGCATTGTCATCGGCATGGGTCATGGGGGTAATGGCATAATAACCTTGTGGTGTGAATGAGTCCTTAAAAGTTCTGGGGCCAAAACTACCGGTGGCATCTATGGGAATATTGAGATCAGGATTCGGACTGCCGAATGGGGGTATGAAAGCATTGGGAGGGCTTGCAGGTAATGCATACAATGCACCAAAACCATTGTTATTAAGATTGTAATATTGGTCTACTATGATTTCACCGTTTGAGTTTTGAGTGGTGAAATGATAGGCATTGGGAGATGTCATGGCACTGACCAATGGTCCCCAACCGGTTCCATCAGGATTAATGGTCCAAATCCCCCAAATACGGTTGTCTCTTAGGCCTTGAGACTCATAAGATGAAAACATTAAACGGCCATCTTGCAATATAGTTGGGTGCAATGCAGAGCCGATTGTCATTGGTGAAATATCATGAAGATTTGATCCATCCATGTCCATCACAAACATTTGCATTGTTGGATTGGTAAATCCTTTTGTTGGAACAAAACCATTGCGGTTACTGGTAAAAGCCAGCTTGTTGCCTGGAAGTGGCATTGGACCCAAGTTAAGAATGCCATAACCCAATCGATTGTATTGTGAATCTGGGTTAAGTGGATTGCTTTCATCCCAGTTGCCATTACCTGTATTGGGAGTAAACTTTCCATGAGTTAATTGTTGAATTTCTCGGGTTGCCAGATGAATACGGAAAATATCAGCACCCAATAAGGGTAAATTCCCCCGTTGGGTGTTCAATTGAGTTAAATCATGAAACAAACTGTAATAAACCCATTGCGCATCAAATGACACAAATGGATCTGTTACACCACAAATCATGCAATCAACCAAAATTTCTTCTGAGCCATCTGGGTGCAATAACACCAAATCTGCTCCTGCGTCCATTTTTGCTGGGTGGAAAACTTCAGGCCATGTTGTATTAACATCATCACCAAACCTTACCTGGCGTACATAAACAATGTCATAATCAACTGGATTGGTACCAGCTTGAATAATAGGTGACAATGTTATAATTAATAGTAGAGTTGTTATTAATTTCATAATTCAATAAATTTGTAGATATGGAACTATTTTATATCAGATGATAATCTTTATCGTGATGCAGTCGGCAAATTCACAGCACAGGTCAATATTAACCTTACGGGATAATACCTGTCATCAGTCTAAGCCTATTAGTTCATGGCAAGGCATCAGCA
>CAJXVJ010000217.1 GCA_913061105.1 uncultured Alcanivoracaceae bacterium
CTACACAGAGTAGATCGTCGGCAGCGTCAGATGTGTATAAGAGACAGGTTTAAACGTGACCAGTTTTTTAAATCGAGTGTTTTGTGGTTCATATGATCTCCATAAAAAAAAGGGAGCAAACGCTCCCTTTTCTATACATTATATTGAATTGACACTAAAAATCAGTGTGCGCTTTTCAAATTCAATTTTTGTTTGATTAATTATTTTATGCTTAAATCTTTCAATCTGTTATCTGGTAGTTGTGAATAGAATGCAGATACATTTTCTATGTCTTGCTCAGTTAATGTTGCAGCAAATCCAGACATAATCGCATTTTTTCTGTCACCAGATTTATAATCAGATAATGCTTTTTCCATATAATCGGCAAATTGACCTGCTAATTTTGGGTAGGTATCATCAATGCCTTGACCATCAATTCCATGACAGGCAACACAAACTTGTTTAACTTTTTCTTCGCCAGCAACTTTATCACCCTTTGCAAATGCAACAGAGGATATTAACAGGCTTAATAATAGTAAAATTCTCATAATAGTGTCTCTTTTATTTTAATGAAGCGAAATATGCTGAAATATCTGCAATGTCTTGATCAGATAAACTTTTTGCTTGAACCTGCATAGTTTCATGTGAACGCTCACCATTTTTATAGGCTTTTAAAGCACTGGCAATGTAAGCTTCATTTTGCCCACCAAGACGCGGAACATGATAGACTGGTGCTGCATTTTTATAAAAAGGTATGCCATGACACCCTGTACATGTGTATGAAATTACTTTTCCATTTTCAATATTTCCAGCTGAAAAACCTTGGAAACTGATTGATGTCAGCATTAACATCATTATTACTTTTTTCATTCTACCCTCTGTAAAAAAAATCGTTGCAGAATTATACATCGTGACATTAAGATTTTCACGAATGAAAGGATAATTATTAACAATTATTCTACTATTAAAGCGGATTTCTTCATTATTTTAATGTTCACTATAATTATCACAAAGACTGTGGACTGGTTTTGTATGAATGTACATTGATATCAGACTTCAAAAAGCGGCAGATTTACCATTGGCTTTTATGCATTCGAATTTATTGTCATATTGCAACAATATTGTTTAAAAGCAACATTAATCAATTATAGTAAAGCAACTGGATATATAATGTTGGCAACTTATCAAAAACGACAAAAATGAACCAAAAATTTTCACCTATATTTTTTCAGATTACTTTAATATTAATTCTGTTTTTTGTCACTGCATGTGATTCTATAGATGAAAACGGTGCGACAAGCACAGATTCACCTAAGGTTAGATTAATAACTTTATCGCCACATTTAGCAGAGTTAGTTGTCTCTGCGGGTGCTATTGATAGCTTGGTAGGTGTGGTATCTTACAGTGATTTTCCTGAAGAGATAAAATCCATCAAACAAGTAGGAGATGCCTTTAAACTGGATTACGAAGCCATCATTGTGTTAAAGCCCGATTATGTTCTTAGTTGGAAAGGAGGAACACCTCCATCGGTTGTGAGAAAACTAAAATCATTGAATATCAATGTTATTGAAACCAATATGAATCAGTTATCTGATATTCCATTAACCATTAAACAAATTTCAGATTTGACTAATACTCAAACTGTAGCACAACCTAACATCACATTATTTAATCAAACATTAGCTGATTTAAAACAACAAACTCAAAAACCACAATCTCTATTTATTGAAACCTTCCATCAACCTTTGTACACCGTGTCTGGAGAACATTGGATGAGTGAAGCGATAAGTATATGTGGCTATGAGAATATATTTTCTGATTTGAGTCAGGCATCTGCAACAGTCAATATGGAAGCAGTCATCAACAAAAATCCACAGGCCATTTTGAACATATCAAAACAGGAAGACCCGCAATGGCAAAAATGGCAAAGTATCTCTGCTGTGAAAAACAATCAAGTATTTACAATTGATCCAGATCTTTTTTCGCGACCCAGTATGCGTCTTTTAGAAGGGATTAAACTACTTTGTTCGAAATAGAAACCACTTATTTATTTCTCTAAACCCATAACTCCTCATCGGTTTCATCTGTGTATCTTGCTACCACAAACAACCAATCAGACAATCGATTTATAAATACTTTTAATAATGGATTAAACTCATGTTGTTGACTGGCTTTTACCAATACACGTTCGGCTCTTCTGCAGAAACTTCTGGCCATGTGTAATCTTGATGTGATTTCACTGCCTCCAGGCAAGATGAAGTTTTTCAGCGGTGCCAATTTTTGATTGGTTTTTTCAATGGCTTGTTCCATGTCGTTAATTTGCTGTTGTGAAATTAATACAGACCCTTCTAGACACAAATCTCCACCGCAGTTAAATAAGTTGTGTTGTAATTGGGTTAATTCACCATCCAATTCAGGATTTACGCAGACTGATCTAACCATGCCGATGCTGCTATTGAGCTCGTCAATACTGCCTATTGCCTCTATAATATCATCCGCTTTTGATACCCTTTGTCCTGATGCCAAACCGGTTGAACCATCGTCGCCAGTCTTGGTGACTATTTTACTTAATCTATTGCCCATATTTTTTATTTTCTACTGGTGTTAATAATCAATTTTTAGTATAGTTCACTGAATTTATAAATAGCAAGAAAATGTCAATGAATAAAACATGTTTACATCAAGCTCATATTGATGCTGGCGCTAAAATGGTAGATTTCGGTGGATGGGATATGCCGATTAATTATGGATCTCAAATCGAAGAACACCATGCTGTCAGAAAAGACAAAGGCATGTTTGATGTTTCACACATGACTGTGATTGATTTAAGTGGCAATGAAAGTGAAAAATTCTTGTTAAAACTGTTGGCCAATGATGTTAGAAAATTGATTGATGGCAAAGCGCTTTATTCGACCATGCTTAATAACAATGGTGGCATCATCGATGACTTAATTGTTTATAAACGATCGACTAACAATTACCGCATTGTTGTTAATGCTGCTACCAGAGAAAAAGATTTGGCTTGGTTTGATCAACAAATAACTGATTTTGATGCAGAATTTACTGAAATGCCACAATTGGCAATGATAGCTGTCCAAGGTCCAAAAGCCATAGCCGCTTGCCTAGAGGTATTACCGGAAGATATATCTCAACAATTATCAGAGTTAAAAAAGTTCTGTGCCATTGATGCAGAAGATTATTTTATTGGCCGCACTGGTTATACTGGCGAAGATGGCGTTGAAATTTTAATTTCTGAAGATAACGCAACTAACTTGTGGAACAAATTATTAAAAGCTGAAGTAAAACCATGTGGACTGGGTGCCAGAGACACCTTGCGTTTAGAAGCAGGCATGCACCTATATGGACAAGACATGAATGATGATATTTCACCTTTAGAATGTGGTCTGGCTTGGACTGTTAGAAAAGAAGACGTCGATTTCAATGGAGCTGAAGCGATGAATCAATTAAGACAGAATGGAATCACTAAAAAGATGACTGGTGTGGTCCTAACCACCCGAGGAATTTTGCGCCATGATCAACAGTTGGTTGACGAAAACGGATTAACTGGTATTATTACGAGTGGATCTTTTTCCCCCAGTACAGAAGTCGCGATTGCCATGGCAATTGTAGATAAAAATTTTGGTAGTGAAGTCAAAGTTCAAATTCGCAAGAAAGAGCTACCAGTGAAATTAGTTAAATTGCCATTTGTTAGAAATGGCGTGTCAAATATTTAAAAAATAGAGGAAATAGAAATGAGTTATGTTCTAGATAATTTAAAATATACTGAATCCCATGAGTGGATTGAGAAATTAGATAACGGCAACGTGAGAATTGGTATTACCGAACACGCACAAAGCGCTTTAGGAGATATCGTGTTTGTTGAATTGCCAGAAGAAGACAGTTATGCAACGGGTGATGAATGTGGAGTGGTTGAGTCTGTTAAAACTGCATCTGACATCTATACACCTATTGCTGGAACCATTGTTGCTGTCAATGATGCATTAGAAGACGCACCAGAGTTAATCAATGAATCGCCTTATGATGATGGTTGGATATTTGAAATGGAAGTCGACAATGCCGATGACCTTGATGATCTTTTAACGGCTGAAGAGTACCGTAATTCAATTACTGAAGACGAAGATTAACAATAGATTACTCGCTTCTGATTAGTCAGGAACAATCTAGAACACAATAGAGAAAATTATGCCATTTATTCCGCACACCAGTGACGACATAAAAACCATGTTGAATGCCATTGGCGTTGACAGTATTGAACATTTATTTGATGAAATTCCAGCTGATTTAAAAATTTCAGGATTGGAAAAAGTTCCTCCACAATTAAACGAAATGCAAGTCAGCCGATTAATTAAGGAAAAAGCACAACAAAATAATCAACTCAAATGTTTTGCTGGTGCTGGTGCTTATGAACACCACATTCCTTCTGCGATTTGGCAGTTGACTACACGCGGTGAATTTTATACAGCCTATACGCCATACCAATCAGAAGTTTCTCAAGGTTCATTACAAGTCATCTATGAATTCCAAACCATGATGGCAAAACTGACAGGGATGGAAGTCAGTAATGCATCTATGTATGATGGATCATCGGCCTTAGCAGAAGCTGTAATAATGGCAGTTCGGGCCAATAGGAAATCAAAATCAAAAACAGTTCTGGTTCCTAAAACAGTTAACCCAGTTTACACAGAAGTTTTGCAAAATATTGTTAAAAATCAAGGCATTAACGTTTTACTTGTTGATTTTGACAAAAAAACTGGGAAAATCTCATTAGATGACCTTGCACAATATGATGATCAAGACATTACCGCATTGGTTATTCCTCAACCCAATCATTTTGGCGTTTTTGAAGACGTAGATGGATTAACCAATTGGGCTCACACAAATAATACTTTCGCCATTGCGGTAGTCAATCCAACTTCTTTGGCATTACTTAAAGCACCAGGTGATTGGGGCGATGCTGGCGTTGATATTTGTGTTGGTGAAGGACAGCCACTGGGCGTTCCATTATCTTCAGGTGGTCCTTACTTTGGGTTTATGACAGCCAGACAAAAATATATTCGTACAATGCCTGGTCGCATCGTTGGTGAAACCACAGACTTGGATGATAAAAAAGGGTTCACTTTGGCATTTCAAGCCAGAGAACAACACATTAGGCGCGCTAAAGCCACCTCAAATATCTGTACTAACCAAGGTTTAATGGTCACAGCAGCAACCATTTATATGGCTTTGCTGGGCGAAAGTGGCCTCAAAAATGTTGCCACATGTTGCATGCAAAATACTGCCTATCTAAAAGATAAATTGAAAAATATTTCTGGCATTAAAGTTTTATTTGATACAGATAATTTTCACGAAATTGCCATTCAAACTGATAAACCTGTAGAAGAAATTATCAATGAATTGGCCAAAAAAGGCATAGTCGCTGGGGCAAACCTGAGTGAATACTATCCTGAATTAGGTAACGTGATGTCAGTTTGTGTAACAGAAACCAAAACACAAGATGACATAGACGAATATGTTGCTGACTTGAAAGCTGTTTTATAGGAAAACATTTAAGACACCAAGCCTTTTATCAATAGACAAAGGCTTGGTATTATTTTATTGATAGTGGCATTATAATTTTTTTCCAGTCCATTTCTGTTTGGCCCAAGTATTGAACTCCCATGACCACATGCCGTTGAATAGGTTTTTGTCGACATTGAGGGTTAAATTTAACCTACCATATCTTTCTTTATTTGAAAACAAACCATATAGGGCGTTGTTTGCAGAATTAAAGACTGCAAAAATTCTGCCTTTATCGCTGTACTTTGCATCTACAAAAACTCCATCTTGTACCATTTCCAATAAACCAAAATTTGATTGCCATTGTCCTTCTACAGACCTATAACGGTCAAGCCCATTAATTCCTTCAGGTTGTGTATCGTTAACTTTAGTGCCATTCCAGCTTAGTTTTTTAGAGTTTTCGTTATAATTCCACTCGCCAGTAAAAGAGTTTTTGGTTTCATTTTGTTTAAATGATAAAGATCCGCTTTTATTGTTTTCAGTATCGTAAAATACACCAACCATTTCGCCTTTTATCGAAACACCAATAATCGTGCCTGTTTTCCCATAATTTGCAAATATCAAATGTGCTGATTCAATATCAATAGGTTTTTCAATGAAAGAAATTTTCCCAAATGTACTAGACCATTGTCCTTGCCATTCAGTTGATTGAACGTTTAAGGCAAACAACAGTGGCAACAAACAATACATTATTTTATTATTCATAAATACATCCACAAATCAAAAGCTGTCTCTTATACACATCTGACGCTGCCGACGATCTACTCTGTGTA
>CAJXVJ010000218.1 GCA_913061105.1 uncultured Alcanivoracaceae bacterium
CGAGATTTCTGCCTGTCTCGTGGGCTCGGAGATGTGTATAAGAGACAGTTTAAAGACAGATTATTAATGAAGAAACAAACTGCAATTTTGGTTGATGACATGCCACAAGCATTAGAAATGCTGGAGAATGACATTTCTAACAAGCATCAAAATATAACAATTATTGGAAAAGCAAATAGCGTTGTTTCTGCGGCAAAATTATTGCGTAAAATACAACCAGATATTTTGTTTTTAGATATTATGTTGGGAGACGGAACAGGGTTTGATTTATTAGAAATAATTCCGAATTTAAAATCAAAAATCATCTTTGTTACAGCAAGCGATGAATTTGCAATTAGAGCTTTTAAATTTGCAGCAATCGATTATATTCTCAAACCATATTCTGATGAAGAATTAAAAAATGCTATTGAAAAAGCAAGCAATCAAATACAACCGAAAAATGAGCAACTATCTGTATTACAAGAATCTATTGCTACACCTAATAAAGTGCCTAAAAAAATATCATTACACACCTTAGATAAAATTATTGTAGTTTCTTTAGATGAAATTATCAGATGCAAATCAGACAACAATTACACAACTTTTTATTTTGAAAACGGCTCAAAATTAATGGCATATAAAAAATTAATATAATTATGTCAGATAAAAACACCTCTTGGGACAATCAATCACTGGTATTCGAAGAGTCAGAAGAGCAATTAAAAGAACCTTCTATGTATAAGGTTCTTATTATTAATGATGATTTCACGCCAATGGATTTCGTCATAGATGTTTTGGTCCGTTATTTTAGAATGGATGAAGAACGTGCCACTCAAGTTATGCTGCATGTGCATACCAGAGGCAAAGGCTTGTGTGGTATATTTACCCATGAAATTGCAGAAACAAAAATGTTACAAGTGAACAAATACGCCAAAGAAAATGACCATCCATTACTGTGCGTTATTGAGGTAGTTTAATATGTTAGACAAAGAATTAGACGATTGTATCAGTAAAATTTATCAGCATGCGATTTTTAATAGGCATGAATTTCTGACCATGGAACATTTGATGTTGGGCTTGTTAAGTAACTCACATGTCAAAAATGTATTAGAAGAAGTTGATTGTGACATCAACTTACTCAAAACAGAATTACAACAACACATCGAACAACATGTAGAGACATTACCTGATAATGTCGATGTGGCGCCCCAACCCACCACCTCATTCCAAAGAGTCATGCAACGCGCCATCTACTTTGCTCAATCAGCAGAAATGACTGTTGTGACAGGTGATCGCGTTTTGGTGGCATTTTTTGAAGAGCCAGAATGTCAAGTGGTTTATTTGTTGGCTAAACAAGGCATCGAACGTTACGACATTGTTAGTTATGTTGCCCATGGCAGTCATTTATCAGTGGAAGAATACGATTCTGGTAGAGAAGACGACAGTGCTGAGGCCAAAGACAAAGTCGATGATTATTTAATCAACTTAAATAAAAAAGCCGAAGATGGCATGATCGATCCATTGATTGGACGCCACAAAGAATTAGAACGAGTGATTCAAATACTCATGCGCCGCAGTAAAAACAATCCTTTATTAGTTGGAGAACCCGGTGTTGGTAAAACCGCTGTTGCAGCAGGTCTTGCTAAACGCATTGTCGATAAAGAAGTGCCTGAATTAATCCAAGATGCTGTGGTTTTTTCATTGGACCTTGGCAATTTATTGGCAGGAACAAAATACCGCGGTGATTTTGAAAAACGCATGAAAAAAGTCATTGAGCATGTTCAAAAAATTGAACACTCAATCTTGTTTATAGATGAAATACACACAATCATCGGAGCAGGATCAGTCTCTGGTGGCACAATGGATGCATCCAATATGCTCAAACCTGCATTGAGCGCTGGTGAATTACGTTGTATCGGTGCAACAACCGCACAAGAAGCAAGAACCGTTTTTGACAAAGACCGGGCCTTATCAAGACGCTTCCAAAAAGTGGACATTATTGAACCCAGTATTCCTGAAACGATTGAAATACTACAAGGTTTAAAATCACGTTTTCAAAACCACCACAATGTGAAATATGACAATGAGGCGATTACTGAAGCGGTGAAATTAACTTCAAGGTATTTAAACGAAAAGTTTCTTCCTGATAAAGCCATCGATGCCATTGATGAAGCAGGGTCTTGGCAACGCATCAAAGAACTTCAAGATAACCCAATAACAGCCAAAGACATACGCCGTGTTGTGGCTTCTATGGCAAAGATTCCATTAAATGACCTCAATGGTGATGACATTCAGCGACTCCAATCGATTGAAAGAAACCTAAAAATGGTTATTTTTGGACAAGATGAAGCAATCAACACCTTGTCAACTGCGATTAAAATGTCAAGAGCAGGCATGGCAAAAAGCGACCAGCCTATTTCTAATTTATTGTTTACCGGGCCAACAGGTGTTGGTAAAACAGAAGTGGTCAAACAATTGTCACACATATTGGGCTTAAAATTACTGCGTTTTGATATGTCTGAATACATGGAATCACACAGTGTTTCAAAACTCATTGGTTCGCCACCAGGTTATGTTGGGCATGATGAAGGCGGTTTGTTAACCGATAAGGTGCATCAAAACCCACATTCCATTGTGTTACTTGATGAAATAGAAAAAGCCCACCCCGATATCTTTAACATTTTATTGCAAGTGATGGACCGTGGTACTTTAACGGATTCAAATGGCAGAGAAACCGACTTTAGAAATGTGTTATTGATCATGACATCTAATGCTGGGGCACAACAACAAGCACGCGAATCCATGGGCTTTACTGAACAAGACAACTCTAGTGACGCATCAGAGGCGATTAAGAAATTATTCAGCCCTGAATTTAGGAACCGTTTGGATTCTATCATTCAATTCAAATCACTGGATTCAAGCCATGTGATTAAAATTGTTGATAAGATTATCATGGAACTTGAAGCCCAAATGTCTGATAAATCAATTAGATTTAAACTGTCAAATAAAGCCAAACAGTGGATTGTTGATAAAGGTTACGATAAAACAATGGGTGCCAGACCCATGCACCGTGCCATTGAAAAACATGTTAAAAAACCAATCATTGATGAAATTCTATTTGGAAAATTGGTCAATGGTGGATTGGTTGCAATTGATGTGCTTAATGACAAATTATCATTTGCAATTAAAAGCAAAACACGGCTGTTAACCAATGATGAGCCAAAAGTCAAAGATACGAAGCTGGAAAGCTAGGATGGATATTCAGGCAGTAATATCAATAATACTGCCTGAACCAAAATCTGAATTATTTCTTACGGAAAGTGATACGACCCTTGGATAAATCATAAGGTGTTAATTCAACAGTGACTGAGTCACCTGTTAAAATACGAATGTAATGTTTACGCATGCGACCAGAAATATGTGCAGTCACGATGTGACCATTTTCTAGCTCTACTCTAAACATTGTATTGGGGAGAGTTTCGGTTACTTTACCTTCAAACTCAATTACATCTTCTTTTGCCATAAGTTTCCTATGTGTTATAAAATCGTTGGGTATCATACCAGAACAACCTGAACATTGCATTAATGAAATTATGCAATATTATGATTTATAGACCTAATTCACGATTTTTAGCCTGAATATTTCATACAAGAATGGAATTTATGGGCAAAATGGCAAAATAAAATGGATAAATAACGCTTCATACCTAGTGATTCTTAGGTTGTATGTGATTTTATTCAATAGATGAAGCCATTTTATTTATAAAACCATTCAGGTACAAACTCATACCCCTTAGCAATATCACCTTAAACCATTTAAATAGATAATAAACAGTCCTGGATTACCGATTGTATGAAATATTCAGCTTAGGTAGAAATTGTTTAAATACACGACCAGGAATCAACTCAGCCCCCATTGACTCCAAGTGATCACTGTGAGTTTGGCAGTCCAATATTTTATAATTGTTGTTAATTAAATGCTGACTAAGTTCAAATAATGCAAATTTAGATCCATTGGTTTTGGTACTAAACATAGACTCCCCATAAAATATATTTTCTAATGCAATGCCATAAATGCCACCAGCCAATTCACCATCAATGTCAATTTCAAGACAGTGAGCTATTCCTAAATCAAATAAATTAATGTAAGCAGCTTTCATTTCTTCGGTAATCCATGTACCAAACCCATCCTTTCTGGTTTTAGAACAATGGGCTATAACGTTTTCAAAGTCACGGTCAAAATGAACTGAATAATCTGTTTTTCTTAATGCTCTTTTAAAACTGCGAGACAGGTGTATTTTTTCAGGAAACAAAACCATACGGGGATTTGGCGACCACCACAAAATGGGCTCACCATCAGAAAACCATGGAAAAATACCATGACTATACGCATTAACCAACATTTCTGCACTTAAATCTCCACCGAATGCAAGCAGCCCATTTGGTTCAGATATTGCTTCTTCTACTGGAGGAAAGTTTGTTTTTCCATCCATCGTAGGCAAATAGAACTTCAATTTAGCATACTCAATTTTGTCGCAGGGTAGGCTTGCCCACCAGTTTTACCATACATTCTAACAAAATATTTTGGTGCGCTTGCTCAACGACATTATAAATAGTAGTTAACTTACAAAGCATCCAAATATTTTTCAGCATCTAATGCCGCCATACAGCCTGTTCCTGCAGATGTAATGGCCTGTCTGTAGATATGATCACTCACATCACCAGCGGCATAAACGCCTTCAATGGTTGTTTGAGTTGCATTACCATTTTGACCACTACCTACTGTAAGATATCCATGGTTCATTTCTAATTGGTCTTTGAAAATTTGTGTATTTGGGCTGTGTCCAATGGCAATAAAAACACCGTCAACTTCTAAATGTCTCATTTCATCGGTATTTTTGTCTTTAACATTAATGCCTGTGACACCCATATTATCACCAAGCACTTCATCTAAGTTATTGTTCCAGATAAATTCAATATTACCATTTTTGGCTTTCTCTTTAATTCGATCAATCAATATTTTTTCTGAACGTAATGTGTCGCGTCTGTGGACCAAATATACTTTTGAGGCAATATTAGACAAGTACAAAGCTTCTTCAACTGCTGTGTTACCACCACCAATGACTGCTACTGGTTTATCACGGTAGAAAAAACCATCACAAGTGGCACAGGCAGAAACACCTTTACCTTTGAACGCTTCTTCAGATTCGAGGCCCAAATATTTAGCGCTGGCACCCGTGGCTATTATTAATGCATCACAAGTATAGGTATTTGAGTGGCTTTTTAAAACAAAGGGTCTTTGTTCTAACTGAACTTCATCTATGTAATCAAAAATCATTTTTGTGTCAAATTTTTCTGCATGTTTTAGCATACGTGCCATTAAATCAGGGCCTTGTAAATCATCTGGATCACCTGGCCAATTTTCAACATCAGTGGTTGTCATTAATTGACCACCCTGTTCTACTCCGGTTATGACTACTGGATTTAAATTGGCACGTGCTGCATAAATGGCAGCTGTATATCCAGCAGGACCGGATCCTACAATAATTAGTTTGTGGTGTATGGTTTCGCTCATGAAAGTACTCGGTTATAATTTAATGCTGACATTCTAACAAAAAAAAATGATTTTACCATTGGGAATTACTGATTGTTGTATTCGATTAATTATATCAATCAGCC
The DNA here is from genome assembly GCA_913061105.1 of uncultured Alcanivoracaceae bacterium. GTDB lineage: Bacteria > Pseudomonadota > Gammaproteobacteria > Xanthomonadales > Marinicellaceae > NORP309. The sequence goes on from CAJXVJ010000218.1 coordinate 5,659, forward strand.
AATTTGATATCATCAATGTCTATATCTGGTTCTGGGATATTTTCTTTTTCGGCAATAATAGAACCAACTTCTTCCATGTCTAAGTCATCAAGGTTAAATTCTGGGGCTTGTATGTTTTCTTTTTCTGCAAAAACTGAGCCCACTTCATCCATGGTAATGCTAGAAATGTCGACCTCAAATTCTTCCACTTCTTTTTTGTCTTCCATAATACTGCCTACAGCATCAACTTGGATATCATCAATATCGAAGTGTTTTTTCTCTACCGGTGTGTATTTTACTAAAGTTGCGCCAACTTCATCTAATGAAAATTGTTTTACATCGAAATTTTTAGGTTGAACAAAGGCTTTATTAACCAAAACCACCCCAGGTTGTGCCAAAGTGAATTCTGCTTTTGTTTCATTTGTCTCTTGTATTTTACTTAATGAAACCCTAAGGCCTGCATTTTTAAGGGCTTTTCTAAAATGGCTGGCCTTATCCATGTTTATGGATTTTTTTAGTGTACGGGGTTTACCATCGAAAAACTTTTCTGCTTTCTCTTTTGGCAATTTGAATATCTTTGCAAAATGTAAAATGGCTTTTGGTTTATCTATAGTATTAACAAACTTACCTTTAAATACGACATCTGTCTCTTATACACATCTCCGAGCCCACGAGACAGGCAGAAATCTCG
>CAJXVJ010000219.1 GCA_913061105.1 uncultured Alcanivoracaceae bacterium
GATCGTCGGCAGCGTCAGATGTGTATAAGAGACAGGGATAGAGCATCGCCCTTCTAAGGCGAGGGTTGCAGGTTCGAGTCCTGCCGGGCGTGCCATTATAGTATGATATGGCGGCCGTAGTTCAGTTGGTAGAGCCCAGGATTGTGATTCCTGTTGTCGCGGGTTCGAGCCCCGTCGGCCGCCCCATTTTGTTTTTAAAACTAAATTGAAATACATTTGAAACATGTCATATAACATTATCAATTTAAGATAAAAGATAATAATTGCGAAAGTGGCGGAATTGGTAGACGCGCTGGATTTAGGTTCCAGTGTCGCAAGACGTGAGAGTTCGAGTCTCTCCTTTCGCACCATTCATACAAAAAACTAATAGTTGGAGCAACAATGCAAATCTCAATAGAAAAAACTGAAGGTTTGGAAAGGAATTTAAGTGTATCAATTCCTGCTGAAAATATTAATTCAAAAATAGCTGAAAAGTTAGTTGAAATCAGTAAACAAGTTAGAATTAAAGGCTTTAGACCTGGTAAAGTGCCAAAAAACATCTTAACACAAAGATATGGTAAACATGCCCGTCAAGAGGTCTTAGGCGATTTAATCAATTCAACTATTCAAGAAGCGGTTAAGGAAAACGATTTAGACATTGCAGAATCTCCAGAAATCACTAAATCCGAAGATTTAAGTGATGGTGGTTATTCATTTACTGCAAAACTTGAAGTTATGCCTGTAGTACCTGAAATTGATTTTTCATCAATAGAAGTTAAAACTCAAACATCTGAAGTCAAGGAAGCAGATGTTAAGAAGATGATTAAAAAGCTTCAAAAACAAAAACAAGAATGGAAAGATTCAAAAGCAAAAATTGCAAAAGGGGATTTGGTGACTATTGAATATACAGCTAAGGATGGAAAGAAAACTGTATACCCTGAATCAGGTGTTGAAAAAATGGGAATCCTACTTGGAGAAAGTGGTGTTCCTGATGAACTAGTTGATGCCATCATTGGTAAAAAAGTCAAGGATTCAGATTCATTGAAGGTGAGTTTCCCTAAACAGTTCAATGTTAAAGAAATGGCTGATAAAAAATTAGACGTTAAATTTGATATTGTTGATCATAAAAAAGGCAAGTTGCCTAAAGTCGATGAAGATTTTGTAAAATCTTTTGGTGTTGAATCTGGTAAAGAAGAAGATTTAATGTCTGAGATCAAAGACAATTTAACCAGAGAATTAACTAACACGCTAGATGCTAAAAATAAAGCCTTAGTATTTGAAGCAATAAGAAAAGAAATTAAGGACATACAAATCTCTGAAAAAATGTTGACAAGAGAGAGTACATCATTAGCGCAGCAAGCCATGCAACAAGCTCAACAGCAAGGTATGGAAAACCCTAACCAACCTGATATAAAGCAATTTAAAGAAATGGCAAATGAAAGAATCATTAATTCATTGATTATTAGCAAGATCTCTAAGCAAGAAGACATAAAAGTTGATTTTATGAAAGTCAGAGAAAAAGTCATTGAATCGGCCCAAACATTTGAAAACCCTGAACAAATAGTTGAATACTATTATAAGACACCGGAATTGATGGCATCAATTGAAGGAAATGTGCTTGAAACTCAAGTCATTGATTGGATTACAACGCAGGTAAAGTTGAATGAAAAGAAAGTTGCCTTTGATAAAATTATGGTAAATTCACTTTAAAGTAAGAGGTAAACAATGTCACAACACGAAGAAATGATGAATTTAGTACCTATGGTAGTTGAGCAAACTGCCAGAGGTGAGCGTTCTTATGATATTTTTTCTAGGCTATTAAAAGAAAGAATTATTTTTATGGTTGGTCAAGTTGAAGATCAAATGGCAAATCTTATTGTGGCACAATTGCTATTCTTAGAAGCTGAAAATTCAGAAAAAGACATATCGATTTACATAAATAGCCCAGGTGGTGTCGTGACTGCTGGTATGTCTATTTATGACACAATGCAGTTTATTAAACCGGATGTTAGCACTATATGCATGGGCCAAGCAGCCAGTATGGGTTCACTTATTCTTGCAGCAGGCGCTAAAGGTAAAAGATTCTCTTTACCAAGCTCTCGTATCATGATTCACCAATTATCAGGTGGCTACCAAGGCCAAGCTTCTGATATTGATATTCATGCCAAAGAAGCATTAAAACTAAAAGACCGCTTAAACAAAGTGATGGCCAATCATACAGGTCAAACTGTAGAAACCATCGAGAAAGATACAGATAGAGATAACTTTTTTAGCGCTAAAGAAGCGGCTAAATATGGTTTGATTGACGAAGTTCTCTCAGAAAGAAAATAAGACATTGATTTTAATGCGCAGATTCAAGGAAACTCTTCCCAATCTGCGCAACAAAACATTAACTATCTAGTAACCCTATAAATATAAAGCTACTGAATCTAAACAGTTTTTCACTTATTGCTTTAACTTAATTTCTCATTGAGTTCTTTTATTTGAGATTTGGCTATTTTTATCCAATGTTTTTCCTTCTTTTGATAAAACTTTGGTGCCAATTTACTTCTGTTGATTGATTGTTCAAAAATTTCCTTTGCTTTTTCCAATTGTTGTTCTTTTACCAATAACAACGCATACCTAATGCGACCTTCCTCACCAGGATAATTTTCAGAAACGACTTCGTATTCAGAAAGTGCTAGTTTAGTTTTATTTAACTTTTCTAGGCTTCGTGCATACATGAGGTGTGCATCAGCTGAATTGTAAGATGGATTTTTCTCAGTGGCTTCATCTAATGTTTGGATGGTTAACTGATAATCTTCACGAGCAAAATAGGCCTGGCTCAGTTTTACCATAATGTCAGGATCTCCTTCTCCAAGACCAGTCAAACAAGATTGAAACAATTCAATGGCATCATCCAACATGTTGGCTTGATAACATTCTTCGGCTAATTTTAATTTATTGTCTAATGTATTCGCTAAGGCGAGTTGTTCTTTCTTTTTACGCAATTCACGTTGCGGGTCAATGGCTTTTAACAATGAATTTTTTGCGGTATGCACCGTTCTTGATTGGCCCAAATCTGGTAAAACCTGGGTAAAGAAATAGATGGCGGCGCCGATGCCTGGGATAAACATGATAATGTATATCCAATATATTTCTTTGCCAGATTTGACAACATGTATGGCAAAGGCCAATTGTATTATAAAAGCTAATCCAATAATGGGCATGTTTACTCCTGATCTATCCAGCCAGATTCTCCATCAACCCAAGATTCATTCTTCCAAATGGGTACACGGGCTTTTACTTGGTCTAAAATGTATCGGCATGCTTTGAATGCAGCATCACGGTGGGCAGCAGATACTCCTACCCATACTGCCATGTCACCGATTTCAAGTAGTCCAATTCTGTGGCTGCAAAATGCTTTAGTTATGGCGTATTTTTTATGGGCTTCTTGAATGATTCTATTGCCTTCTTTGATGGCCAATTTATTATAGGCTTCATAAGCCAGTTTAGTGACATCTTTGCCTTGGTTGTGATTTCGCACCCAGCCTTCAAAACAAGCGAACCCACCGGCACTTGGATCTAAAGTTTGTTTCTTTAATTTATCTGCATTAATGCTTGTTTCGCTGATTGTAAACATCTTAGCCACCTGAGGCAGGAGGTAAAAAAGCAATACAGTCACCATCTGTGATGGCAGTTTGCCAATCGACAAATTCATCATTTATGGCAACCTTAATACTTTCTTTATGGGGTGTTTGTGCGGCTTTACTTAAAATTTCGGTATACAAAGACTCAATGTCATCGCTGTTGGTCTTTAATTTTAGCTTATTGGTATTCCAAGTCTCTTTGAGTTTTCCAAAGAATAGAATTTCGATATTTTTATTCATAATGATTGATGTCTGATTTTCCACCGGTTTTTGTTTGTAATTTTGTTTCTGTAATAATTATCTCATGTGATAAAGCTTTGCACATATCATAAATAGTCAATGCAGCGACAGTGGCCCCTGTTAGTGCTTCCATTTCAACTCCTGTTTTATGGTGTAAACTGACAGTACATTTAATGTCAGCGTTACCCTCTGTATTTGTTTTAATGTCGATTTTGCAGCTCTCAATAGCGATAGGATGACAAAAGGGGATGAGTTCATGTGTTTTTTTTGCAGCCATCACTCCTGCAATAATTGCAGTATGATAAACAGGTCCTTTTTTGGTTGTTAAATCTCCATCTTTAAAATACCCTTTAATGTTATCAGGAAAAATAACAGTTGTAACGGCAGATGCTGTTCGTTTTGTAATGGATTTTTTACTCACATCGACCATGGTTGGATTGTTGTTTTTATCTATGTGTGTCAAATCATTCACAATTAACCTCCAATAACATACATTTCTATTTTTTTAGGACTGTCAGTTTTGAGTTCATGACGAACCTCACTATAACGGTCCTCACGGTTTTCCCATACATCTTTAATGTATTGTTGTAGGAAATCATTGTTGTCATTTTTTAAGTGTGTTTTTAAATTAAATGACTCATGAGCAAATAGGCAAGTATATAAATGTCCATCTGCTGATATACGGGCACGTGAACAATCTCTACAAAACGGTTTGGAGATTGATGTAATAAAGCCTACCTCGCCGATGTGGTCATTGTATTTATATCTAGATGCTACTTCACCCTTGTAATTGGCGTCAAGTGCGTGTAATGGCCATTTTGAACTAATATTGTTTAATATGTCCTTAAACTGAACAACTGTATCTTGTTGCCAGCCATTAATTGTCCCCACATCCATAAATTCTATAAATCTAACCACAACATTGGTATCTTTGTATTTTGCTAATAAGGGCAGAATATCTTGGTCATTGACACCATTTTGAACCACGCAATTTATTTTAACACTTTTGAGTTTTGTTTTTCTTGCAGAATCGATGGCATCCAAAACAACATCTAAGTCACCTTTGTTACCACTCATTTTATGGTACAAATCAGCATTTATTGTATCTAGGCTTATGTTGACACGGTCAAGTCCAGCATCTACTAGTTTTGGCAGTTGCTTTTTTAATAATTGACCATTGGTTGTTAAGGCAATGTCGTTAATGCCATCAATCTGTTTGATTCGTGAAATCAACTCGTCCAAATTTTTTCTTAATAAAGGTTCGCCACCTGTTAATCTAATCTTATTAACACCGAATCCTGCAAAAACGGTTACAATGCGGCAAATCTCATCGAAACTAAGGCGTTGGTTGGGTTTTAGGAATTGATAGTTATCATCAAATTTTTCTGCAGGCATACAATAAGGGCATCTGTAATTGCATGTATCCATCACAGATATACGCAAATCTTTAATTGGCCTGTTTAATTTATCGGTGATGTTATTCATTATCGGTTTATTGTTTTACTGTAAATTTGAATCAATTTGTGCCATTTTTTTTCATTAATGTCTATATGGTTATTATCGGTTAATTTATCAATAGACCTTTTTAATCTTTTTATGTTTGCATTTTGCCACATTTTCCTTGGAGGGCACTGTTTAGAATGGTCAAAATCTATTAAATAAACCAGTTCATCAGCGATTAATATATTGTTGACATTTAAATCTGCATGATAAATTCCCAGGTTATGAAAATTCGCAATGGTTGAGCCGACTTTTTCCCACGATTCAATTGGAGAATCAGTATTTAGCAAAGCTGCAAATGTTGAGTTATGGTGTAAGTATTTGATGAGTATATTGGCTTGGTAAAATAAACCCACTTTACAGACTTGTGCTGCAATAGGATGCGGTACAGGTAATCCCAACTCAATCATTTTTTCTAACAATCTGTATTCACTGAAACTTCGTGTATTATTCAAGCCTGTCCAAAGGTATTTGTCCTTTATGAATTTTGCAGGAATACCACCACGGTAATAATGTCTTAACATCATTTTTCCATAATCAGATTTGACCATCCATGCGGAACCTCTGCCACTACTGGCACCAAGTAATCGACCCTGATTAAGCCAATATTTGTCGTCAAACCATTGTGAGTCTATGTTTTCATTGAACTCTGAATCTGATAATATCCAACAATTATTATTAACGGCAATGATATTTTCTGTCATATTCTGTACGAATAAAATTAAGTGTGAAATGATAGCATAAATACACGTTATAGGTTATTAATCTGTGCTAATATGTCCTCGATTCACACATTTTTATTGATAGGTTTTTATGGGAAATTCACAGACTGCAATTATTGTAGTTATCAGTATTATCGTACTTAAGTTGCTAGCAGCGCACATGTACCTAAGAGTGCAAAACAAGAAAAGCTGTCTCTTATACACATCTGACGCTGCCGACGATCTACTCTGTGTAG
>CAJXVJ010000220.1 GCA_913061105.1 uncultured Alcanivoracaceae bacterium
CTACACAGAGTAGATCGTCGGCAGCGTCAGATGTGTATAAGAGACAGATTTTACCCGCTGTCTACAAATCTAGTTTTGACGCAGATAAACCAATATTGATTCAATTAGTGGCACTCTTTCCAATGGGTTTGGGATGGCAGTCGTTATTTTCCGCAGCAACGAAGCCAGTTACAGATGCTGTTGTGAGTGCAGTAACGGGTAGCTAGAAAGATGAAGGTCGTAAAATCAGCGGGGACGAATCAGCGGAGTCAGAGTAATTGATTTCAAGCAATAGGCATTTTCCTATATAAATTTACTTAGAAAAGAAGTCTATTTTCTTATTTTACTTTCCAAAAATACGATCAAGCCGCCTGCGCTCCAAGTTGTGAATTGGTTTAGAAATTCTGATGGTCAGCTTTTCAAAAAGTCCAAATTCGTAAAATCGACAAAACAGGAGTATAATTAGTTAATCACCCACTAAAATATAGAGAAATAAAAAAGGGTCAGTACCCTTTAATAAGTACAACAAAAAAACCTATAGATTATAAATGGAATAATGTCATAAAAGATGAGAAAAAGGGAAGTCCTTCCATTTTGCTCCAGGTAATATACTGACACGAAAATTCAGCGGGTGCAGAGAGTCTGATTTTGCACAACCAAATATGATGTTTTAAGGTTGATATTTTGTTTTACCCAGTAGCGGGGGTATCTAAAAAAATCATTGTTATACCTAAAGTATTAGCTAAACCATGTGAAATAATAAGGGGCCATAAACGTCTATTGCTTAAGTAATATATTATTCCTGAAGCGAGTGCAATTATTCCGGTCTCTATAAATCCAATAGTGCCTTGATAATACATGTGTTGTTGGCCAAAAATTATAGCTTGGATAATCACTGCAAATCCAATTGCAAAGGGAATGTTGGAAAACAAATTTTCAAAACGAGATATTAAAAATCCTCGAAATATCAATTCTTCAGCAAAGCCACCAATGATCCAAGAAATCACTAACCAATATATATAGACTTCTATATTTCCTGGTAAGCTAGCAAAACGGTTTTGTGTAAAGTTACTGGCTTGTTCACTCACTTCTGAAGCAGTAATAAGCCCTTGTGCAATCTGGCTTGCTAAATTACCTAAAAGTATAGTAATGACTAAAGCGGCTAGTGTCCAAAGTACTAATTTTAAGTGGCTAGTTGAATGCACTAAACCCATAGAACGCCAAGATTGGTTACTACATTTTAGTCTCCATGTGGCGACTAATAAAGTAGCGATGACTGAAATAGGTCCTGCAAAAGTCCACATAACCGGATACTGTAATAAAATATATTTTAGTCCAAATAAAGTCCCTAATGTATATATTAAATCAATAGCGATATTAGATTTATTTGTTTGTTTGTTTTCTGTATTACTCATTTGTTTTTCCCTTATCTTCTACTGTTCAGATATTCTTTGCTTAAGAGTCGTTTTAATTAATGATAATTCTGTCTTCCTAATAATTTGGCTTAATTGGCAACCAATCTCACTTTCAAGGTCATCAAAAGCCTTGTTTATCTTTATAGTAAATGGAATGAGTTGTTGTACTTCGTCATGTCCTTTTTGAGTTAAAATTACGAATTTTGCTCGTTTATCATGTTTTGAATATTGTCGAGTTAATAACTTCAACTTTTCTAATGCGTTAACTCTTTGTGTAGCCATTTGGTGAGTAACGCCTAATTCATCGGCTAGGCTTGCCACAGTTGCTAACTTGTGTTTTTCTAAAAAGAGCATAGTGGAAATAGCTGTTGATGGCGTGTCAATATTCATTTCTGATATTAATTCTGCCCCTTGTTCATTAATTAAATCTGCTAGTCGTCTACAAAAATGTGACAAATATGTATTGCTTAGTTTTTCGAAATATTTCATGGTTATTATAGAATATGTACAGGTACTTGTATAATATACATTCAAGCCAAATTAAATACAAGTACTTGTATTAAAATAAAGCTATTTTAAAAATTATACAGCGGAGTCTAAGAATTCTGTAGGGTCAGAATAACTGATTTTTAAATAATATTCATTATTCCACATATGGATAAAAAGGGGATAAAAAGGGGTTAAGCCTATTTTCTTAATACCTTCCAAAAATGCAGGCCAGACGCCCGCTCTTATAGCCGTGAATTAGATAATAAATCCAGATGACCTGCTTTCCACAATAACCAAAATTCGTAAAATTGACAAAACAAGAGTATAATTAGTTAATCACCCACTAAAATAAAGAGAAAGTCTAATGAATGGCGAAATTGTAACCCTAATAATTTACGGGAGCATTGCTCTCTTGTTGGCTGTTGGCGGGATTTATTCCTTGAGGATGGGCTTTAAACTGATTGCCAAGGGCAAAGGAAAAAAACCAGAGGAAAGCAGTATTAATTTTCTGGGATTAAAGGCAACCACTGGGTCTATTGGTGCTTTGGTTATGATTACTGCGTTTATGTGGGGGTGGGCTGCAAAGCTTTCATTGCCTCAATATGATGATGGACAAACCAAAATTACTGCATTAACTAAAGAACTTGCTGAGGTATCAACCCAATTTGATATGTTAAAAGTGGATCATGTTGAAACTCAATCTCAATTGTTAAAACAGAAATCCCAGAATGATCGGTATGCGGCCTATGCCAAAACCATAGAAAACAATATTTTAAAATTAACCCGATTGCTTATTTCAAATAATAATGCTGTACGCTCCCTTTCTGTTATTGAAAAAGACACAATACAAACATTATTGAAAAAACAAAAAACAGATTTACAGAAATTCAAATCAAATTTAAACTTAATAAAATGATAATTATTAAGCTATTATTCTTTAAGGATTGCAAAACCATTTATTAAAATTTGATTCATTCGCACAAAATGAGAACAACCTATAGATAATTGGTGTTAATCAATAATCTAAAGGTTTAAAAATGAATAAAAAAGATCCAAACAATGCCGGTGCTGAGGTTTTAGATGTGGTTAAGTTGTTGCCCAATGAAATCATCAATTTGTTAGCTAAGGAATATAAACGTGAGCAAGATTTAAAACTGAATCTTCGGCGGTTGAAAGTGTTAATGGCCAATACATATGTCTCCAAATTGATTCATTGAGTTTTTTTAATGTCTCTCTGATTGCTTTTAAGTCAATATATTAAATTCGGTGTTTCAATTATGGGATGATTAACATACAATCGTTGTCTTTATAATTTTATTAAAGGCATGATCACAATGAAAAATTTGACCGTAAAAGCCATATTGGCTTTATCAATGTTGCTAACAAGTTCACTGACTTTTTCAGAATCCTATTCTGATATCAATAATTTAAATGCCAGTTTGTATCATCAATTATCTGTAGATGGAATTACTCAAAAAGACTTAAATGACTCAAAGATTGTTGATCATTATGTGACAAAACACAATGGGGTGACCCATTTGGTGTTAAGACAATACTTGAATGGAATTGAAGTTTATCAAGGTGACATTCAAGTCAATATTGATAAGCATGGCAACCAACTCAATGTGCATAATAATTTCTTGCCCAATCTGTTAGATAACATAAATAATAGAACAGCGATAATACCTGCTGATTTGGCCATATTAAATGCAGCCGATAGTGTTAATATCAACACCACAATGCCGACTTATCTATTGAGTCAATCTGTCAGTGAAAATAAATCAGCCATCTATTCTGGAGAAGGCATTTCTTTAATCGACATTCCAGTTAAGTTGATTTATCAAAAAATTGATAATCAAGCTGTGTTGGCTTGGGACGTTCAAATTCAAACGGTTATTGATTGGTGGAATATTAAAGTTGATGCTGCAACTGGTGATGTTTTGGACATTAATAATTGGACTGCACATGCCAGTTATGATGTTATTCCATTGCCCAATGATTCACCAGCAACCAATGGTTTTCAATTAGAAACAGTTGTTGATCCACACGACAATGTGGCCTCACCATTTGGATGGCATGACACAAACGGTGTTAATGGTGCTGAATTTACTGATACACGAGGCAATAATGTTTTTGCACAAGATGACTTAAATGCGGATAATTCTGGTGGCAGTCGACCCGATGGATCAAGTGGATTAAACTTTAATGTTCCATGGAACCCTGCGGTTGATCCTAATCAAGAACAAAATTTAGATTCAGCCATCGTCAATTTATTCTACTGGAACAACATAATCCATGATGTCATGTATCAATATGGATTTGATGAACCGTCAGGAAATTTTCAAAATAACAATTATGGAAATGGTGGTGATGACAGTGATCATGTTAATGCTGATGCCCAAGATGGGAATGGCACCAATAATGCGAATTTTGGAACGCCACCTGATGGGTTTACTCCAAGAATGCAAATGTATTACTTTATCGCTCCACCAACCCTAGAGGTGACTGCACCAAATTCAATTGCAGGAGAATACCCAGCAGGTGCTGCCAGTTTTGGAGCTGGTTATACAATTGCGGGTATTACAGGTGAGTTAGAATTGGTTAATGATGGCACTGATAATGTTATCGATGGGTGTCAGCCATTAATTGGCTTTACTCCAAATAAAATTGCATTAATAGAAAGAGGTGGTTGTCAATTTGGTGTTAAAGTATTGAATGCTGAAAATGCTGGTGCCCTTGGTGCGATAGTTATTAATAATGAAGGGGATGGTGTTCAATCTATGGGCCCAGGAACGGTTGGTGATCAAGTTACGATTACATCAGTTTTTATTGGACAAGGAGATGGGCAGACTTTAAGAAATGAACTCAATAATGATGTCACTATAGAAATCAAAAAAGCCAATATCGATAGAGACAGCGATTTTGATAATGGCATAATTATTCATGAATACGGCCATGGCATATCTAATCGATTAACAGGTGGACCTGCTAACACCGGCTGCCTTTTCAATCTAGAACAAATGGGAGAAGGTTGGAGTGATTTTTTTGCCGTAGTCATGACGGCAAGATCATCTGATCTCAATACAACACTTAGGCCTGTTGGATCTTATGCCACTCAATACGCTGGTGGTTTTAGGCCATTTCCTTACACAACAGACATGAATCAAAACCCCACAACCATAGCCACCTTGCCAAATGTCTCGATTCCTCATGGAATTGGTGCTGTTTGGACCCAAATGTTATGGGAAGTTTATTGGAATTTAGTCGATAAATATGGTTTTGATCCAGATATATATAATGGTACAGGCGGTAATAATTTGGCATTACAATTGGTCATAGATGGTTTAAAACTACAACCTTGTGGCCCAGGATTTGTGGATGGAAGAGATGCCATACTGTTAGCTGATCAAACCAATAATGCAGGCGCTAATCAATGCGAAATCTGGAGTGGATTTGCGAAAAGGGGATTAGGTGTAGGTGCAAGTTCAGGCAATGTGGACATTATTGGAGACGAGACTGAATCGTTTTTAATCCCTAAAGTTTGTGAAGACCTAGATTTGATATTTGAAAATGGCTTCGAAACCCCTTAAGCAATCAAATAGGGTTTTATAAACCTAAAAAGGCCGTCAATGATTCTGATTGATGGCCTTATTGCGGTTTCTGCTCTGGGTTTTGATCTTGCTCTTGATCTTTAATTACAAATAACTAACTAAGTTCTACTCAAATCCATTTTTAAATATAATCTCAGATTTATCAGAGGCGAATATATCAGAAACAAAGTTGTTATCAGGAATTGGTGATAAATTTGAGGCGCTGGATTGAAAAACTACTCTTCCATAATTTGATAATTTTGCTGAGCTGGTACTGCTGTTATTGGAGGCAGTATTATTGTTTTGACTGATTAATATCGGGGCTGAATTAGTAAATTTTCCAGTTATTTGGGTTAAATATATATCTGGAAACTGGGTATCAATAGGATCAAATGATTGACTTGTTTCCAAAGTTATTAAATTATTCTCAGATGAGATTGATGGAAATGAATATCCTATCGGGTTTCCTTGGCTGTCTTTTAATCTAAATTTTATATCAGTTAATGTATCGATGAAATAAGTATCTGGTGTATCAGATGGATCTGTCATTACGTTGATCAATGAAAACATCGTTGCAAATGTAACAAAACGACCATCACAAGATATTGAGGGTGGGGTATGTGTGCCAGTATTTGCTGACACCCCCAGTTCATTTTGGGTTAATAATATATGACTGTCACCAAAAAAAGGCAAACCTACAAATATGTCTTTATTAAAATCACCATCATTGGGCACAATATTACTATCAACTGAGCTAAATGCAATTATCGCCCCACTACAGGAA